>JAYEJC010000033.1:0-2276 GCA_034660335.1 Campylobacterota bacterium | reverse complement strand
CAAAAGAGATAAGGGCTTTATCATATAATGGAACTCTTGTATTATATTAAAAAAAGAATTACAAAAACTACTACATATAATAATAAATTTTGAAGGAATACAAAATGCAAACAAATAATCAAATAGAAGAGATAGCAAATAAAATACAAAATAGCGAAGATAAACTAGCACCATTTAAAGAACTAATAGGTAAAGATAATTTTTCAAAGTTTCAAAATATCAAAAAAACTTTTGAAGCTGATGCAAAAGCAAAAGAGGATGAAAATAGGCTTTTACGAATAGGTATCATAGGACAGATAAAAAGGGGTAAATCATCTTTTTTAAATGCCTTACTTTTTGATGGTCGAGATATACTTCCAAAAGGTGCTACACCTATGACAGCAGCACTTACTAAGATAAGATATAGTTTTAGTCCTTATGCAAAGTTATCATTTTATACTACACAAGATTGGGAGAGTATAAAACAAAAAGCACTTCAAACAAAAGAAGATGAACAAAATGAAGATTTTGAAGGTGAAATAAGTGAAGAGGATAAAGCTTGTCTTGAGATATATACCAAAGCTAAAAATGTAGATATTTTATCAAAACTTGGTGAAATACAAACTATAGATGATGTTTCTAAAATCGAAGATTTACTTGAAAAGTTAGAAAACTATGTAGGAGCAGATGGAATATATACACCTATTGTAAAATCACTTGAATTGGGTGTAGATATAGAATCTATAAAAAATATAGAAATTGTAGATACACCAGGGACAAATGACCCTGTAATATCAAGAGGTAGGGTCACTCAAGATTTTATAGGTCAATGTGATGTAGTATTTTTCTTATCATTAAGTTCACAATTTTTAGACCAAAATGATATGGAACTTATAGCTCAAAACATACCTAAAAAAGGTGTAGAAAATATATTTTTAGTTGGTTCATTATTTGATAGTGCTATGCTTGATACTTATAATGACTATGAAAATACATCAGATTTAATAGAAAATTTAAAATATAAATATAGTATAAGAGCAAAAGAAGATATAGATAAAATCATAAGCTTTAATAGCGATGATAGTATAGGAAATAGTTTACTTAAAGCATTACCACCTATTTTTGTATCTGGTATGTGTTATAACATAGCTACAAATCTAAAAAACCTTTCAGAAGAAGAAAACCATACACTTAAAAATCTAAATGAGATGTACAACGATAGTTTTGATAAAGATGATTTACTTTATATAGCAAATATCGAAGGTGTTCAAGAAAAGATAGATATAGTAACTGCTAAAAAAGATGAGATACTAAAAAGTGCTTTTTCAAAAGTTATAGATGGTGCTACAAAGCAACTAGATAGTTTATATGTTGATATTGAGAAAAATGTAAAATCAGATTTTGAGATGTTACAAAATAACGATGTGGCATCACTAGAAAAAAAGCAACACATTATCCAAAAAAGCATCAAAAAAGGTACTTCAAAAATTGATAATATTTTTGAAAGTTATATAATAGATATAGAAAAAAGCTTCGCTTCCTTAGCACAACAATTAAAAAATGAGATTAAAAATACTGAAAATGTAAATGTAGAAAGCGGAAGTGATACTGAAGAATATGAAGTAAGTACTTCAAAATGGTACAATCCGTTTAGCTATGGAAGAACCGAAACCAAAACAAGAACTATTAACTATAAATATGCAAATGTATATGATGCTATAGAGCAAGTTGAAGATTTTGTAAGAACTAGTGAGTTAAACATATCTAAAACTGTTGAAAATATAATAGATATAGAAACATTTAGAAAAGAGATAATGCAAAATATTATAGGACTTTTTGATCTTAAAGATGATGACTTTGATCCAAGAGATATAGTAGATACTTTAAAAAACTCTGTCAATCGTATCTCAATACCAAATGTTGATATTGATACATCTTCTCATATAGATACCATTAGAGATAACTTTTCATCAAGTGAAGTAAAAGACAGTAAGATCGATAGTTTTAAAAAAGAGATAAAAAGAGTTCTAAAACTAATTTTAGGTGATATGAAAGTAGAAATATTATCACAAACTAAAAAGATAATATCGGAACTAAATCAGGCAAAAGATAATTTTATACCAAAATTATTGAAAGATTCTAATGATAAGTTAGACAATATGAAGAATAATATGTCTAAATTAAATGAAACTAAAGAACAGTATGAAGAATTATTTATCATACTAAAAAATCATAAATAAATAAATTTAACTATTTTGTAGAATAATGAAACAAGGCTAAAATGAAGGATATGTATG
>JAYEJC010000032.1:0-9986 GCA_034660335.1 Campylobacterota bacterium | reverse complement strand
GAAAAAGAAGATAAACCTAAAAATAGAGTTGGCAGACCAAAAAAAGGTGAAAAAAGAGAACTATATTAACACCCTTCTTCTCAGAAGTAACTTCATCATTGGTAATAATAGCCTTTAGAAAACTACCAAAACTACCTTTTCCGATAGTCTTGTAGGATATTTCATCAAAATTAAGAAACAATGTGTTTTCTATAAAGCTTCCAAGATAATTAGACTTTAAACTATCACCATTTATCTGCTTACAGTAATCTTGACCGAACAGTTCCTCTATGACCTTAAATATCATCCCCTTACCAGCCCCTTGCCTACCTTTGAAAAGGATTGCTGTCTGGGACTTCTTTAAAAACTGGAAGAAATATGCCAACCAATTAATAAAAATAAAAAACCTTTCAATATCATAGTTAACTAAATGTATAATCAAACTAAAGATATTGATTGGAACTTTTTTGGGTTTCTTATTTAGCTGAATTAGTTTAGATGGCTTAAAGGTATTCCTATAATGCAATCCACCAATTTCTATAAACTCTTTATTTTGTGATGAATTTAATTCATCACCTTGAATCAAGAGTAAGTCATTAACACAAATATAATGTTGCCACTCCCCATTTTTAAGTAATTTATCTGGATAATCTTCTTTAGTAAACTCAATATTGATTCCCATAAAATTAGGAAATACTGTATTAGCCTGAGAAAGAGAGTATTCCTTAAAATCACCATCAGAAGAAAATCTTATAGCTATTTTACCTTTACTGCTAAGAGTAACTGCCACACCTCTATTTTTGATAACATTCAATACATGCTGTTTCATAGATCTGTTTGGATCATCATTGACTTTTATAAAATTGTTTATTTCAAACTTAGTCAATGGATTTTCAGATATTTTTTCTGAGTCATAATCACTTTTGGCTAAATAAAAATCTAAACTTGTATAATACTGATTACGCATCATAATGTTAATTAAGCCCGTTGAATATGCATCTGTAAAATATTTCTCAAAATGAGAACAGTATTCTTTAGCTAGCTTATCTGTATTTGCTAAATAATCAAAAAAGCCATCTATTGAATAGTTATATCCCTCTTGCTCGTATATTGACTCAAAACTTTCTAAGTCTCATTGGTATTCACTACCTTGTATACATCTTTGATTGATGTAAATTTTATAATTTAAAATGTCACTTTGACAGTTTGTATTATTTTTTTCGTACATATTCTTCTCCTTTTATTTGTACAGTTGATTAATTAAGTAGAATACTTAACACCTATGTTTTAAAGTCGCGATCAAAGACAATATATGCTTTGATTAATTTTTAACAATGAGTTTTAAAAAGAACATATCCTAAGACTGGATATTGAAATTGTACAAGTATTCAAAAGTGGGGTATGGAATATTTTTTTTCTTAAGACAGGTGATTTAAGCTAAAATATAAATGAATTAAATATAGGATATGAGATACAATAATTAAGTCAAGAGTGCATTAACTTAAATCTGAAGATTTGATAAAACTATGCCCAAACTGTGCCTCAAGTTTGAGTAATTTTCGCTAAAAGTAGAAAAAAGTGTGTGCAGACATCCCTATTTTAAAGCATTTTTGTTAAAAAATTAGGTCTATCTTATAATCGTAATAAACTCTAATTTTCATCATAAAACCCTTTATTTAAAGTATTTGTTATTCTACAGATAATCAAATAAATAGATGATTAATTTTGATAAAGATACTATTTATAGTAGTTTAATCAACTAAATAAAAAAAGCTACTACCACTACCACTAAAAAAAGTGGTTTTTTCATCTAAATTATAATTCTTTGGTATTAGTTCAGGATATACAAACGATGCAGGTTCATATAGGTCATTTGCCTCTTTTATATCCATACTGTTTAATACCTCTATACTACTTTTAGATAAGATAGATTTCTCTTCATCTATAGATATCTCTTTGTAATAACTTTTTCTAAACTCTTTAAAAATGGCACCAGTGTTACACTTGATTTTTGGTGTAAATGTTTTTATATTTAGTATTGGTTCATTAAACTTCTCTACAATATCACCTATACCTCTTACATTTGCACTATCATATTCATAGATAAAAAATGGGATATCAGCCCCTATTTTTACCCCTATTTTTGCTAATTGATCTTTTGATAATTTTAAATCTGCATATTGATTTACCATAATCATAAAAGTAGCAGCATCACTACTACCACCACCCAAACCAGCAAACTCAGGAATGTTTTTTTTGACAATCACTTTATACTCTTTGAAGATATCTTTTACATTTGAAGATATCTTTGATAGTTCTATATAAGCTTTGTAGATAGTGTTTTGTTTAATATCACAGCCAAATTCACCATCTAATACAAACTCATCAAAAACACCTTTTTCAAATCTAATCACATCATAAAGAGAATGTACCCTTACAAATCTTGAGACTAGATTGTGATAGTTTCCTTTTTTTCCAGCTATTTTCAAAAAAATATTTACTTTTGCATATGCCCTACTCTCTATCATAAAAGAACCTTATTTAAAATATATTTTGCTTCATTGTTAGATATAGAAATTATTGCAAAAAATGTATCAAATTTTATAATATACTCACCATTATTTTTATTTTCAAAGTATTCTATATTTAACTTTTTGCCCATATCAAACCACTCTTTTGTACCTGTGTAGTTATTAAAAGGTAAATCTAAGTATCTTAATGGATCCAAAAACTTCTCATTATCAAAATAAAACTCACCCTCGTGCAATCTTTTTAGATATGAGAGTGTACCCTGCTGTTTTAAACTTTCTAAAAATATTTGTGCAATACTTCTTATGTAGCTACCCTCACTTACTGTTATATCAAAAGTGATAAATGGGTGATTGTAGTTTATAAATTTTATATCATAAATAGTAGAAGTTATAGTTTTCATATCAAACTCTACACCTTCTCTTGCTAATGTATATGCTCTTTTACCATCTATTTTTTTTGCACTATATTTTGGCGGTAGATATTTTAGTGTACCTTTTAGATTATTTAAGCTATCTTTGATAGTAGAGATATCTAAAGGATTCGTTTTTTGTATATCATATATATTTTCAATATCCAAAGAATCACTACTTGCACCAAGCCAAACTGTAGTTCTATAAGATTTTGGAGTCTTTTTCAAAAATCTAAAAAGCTTTGAGTATTGACCAAATGCTACTATCAAACAACCACAAGCAAATGGATCTAATGTACCTGAAAATCCTGCTTTTTTGGTTTTGTATTTTCTTTTTATTTTTTTTAAATAAAAATTGCTACTTATAAATACAGGTTTGTTTACTACAAATAATCTATTCAATATTTTCCTTAATAATAATATTTGTAATTGTAACTATTTTTAGCTTAGTAAATAAAACTAACTATAATTATTCTTTAACTATTAATATTTCTTATATTACAATTTTTATATACAAAAAAAGAGTACATTATGGAACTTATTTTTTCACTTATTGTTATTGTTTTTTATCGTTTTAGATAAAATGAGAGTTGGTTTGGTTGAGGAAGATAACTCAAGTTCAGAGATAATAATGATATTATCTGTTGTAATTTATGGTTTTATATATTCTTTATTTGTTGGTAACTTTTAATGAAATATATTAGAGGATTATACCTAGGTTTATTCTAGAAATATACATCTAAAAGCTAATACACTAAAACATTTTGATATAATCGCCAATATTTTAATAAAAGCACAATAAGGAAGATTTTAGAATGCAAAATTTAACAGGAGCTATGACAGCGTTGGTTACACCATTTAAAGATGGTAAACTAGATGTTGTATGTTATGAAAGACTTATAAAAAGACAAATCGCACAAGGTATTGATGCAGTTGTACCAGTTGGTACTACAGGTGAGAGTGCAACTTTGAGTATGAGTGAACATAAAGAGTGTATCGAAATAGCAGTATCTGCTTGTAAAGGTACAGATGTGACAGTAATAGCAGGAGCAGGAGGAAATGCAACAGCAGAAGCTATGGAGCTAGCTTCTCATGCTCAATCAGTGGGAGCAGATGCTATACTTAGTGTAACACCATACTACAACAAACCAACACAAGAGGGTCTATACCAACACTATAAAGCTGTGGCAAATGCTATAGATATCCCTGTGATGTTATATAATGTACCAGGAAGAACAGCTGTAGATATGAGTGCTGATACTTGTGTAAGATTGTTTAATGATATTGAAAATATCTATGCAGTAAAAGAAGCTACAGGTAGCTTAGAAAGAGCTATAGAGTTGCTTACAAAAGCTCCTGATTTTGCTGTTGTTTCTGGTGATGATGCTATTGATTATCCTATGTTGGCTCAAGGTGGAAGTGGATTTATCTCTGTAACTGCAAATATTGTACCAAATCTAAAAAGTGATATAGTAAAAGCAATGAGAGAAAATGATCATGCAAAAGCCAAAGAGATAAATAATATGCTTTATCCTCTAAACAATGCACTTTTTTGTGAAGCAAACCCTATACCTATCAAAGCTGCTATGTATATAGCTGGTCTTATAGATACTTTAGAGTATAGACTTCCTATGACACCTCCTAGCAAAGAAAATATGAGATTTCTTGAAGAGGTTATATCAAAATATGATATTATAAAATAGTATCATATATATTTTATGTATACTATTTTTAGTTTAATTATATTTTTTTTAATAGTAGTATTTTCTATACTGCTATTTTTTAAATCAAAAAAATCAAGACAAGCCGATTTAGATAATGGTATATGTCCATCTTGTGGTGCAAAACCAAAATCTTTTACAGATCCAAAAACAAACAGTATATTTAAAATAGATGTAATCAAATCAAAAGTTTTGAAAAATCATGGCTGTAGTGGTATCACTGAGATTGAGTACAATTGTAATAACTGTGGATTAAAAGAGGTACATAACAGTATTGGTCAAGGTTGTAGATTGTAAATAAAGTCGTGGTTACTTGTCTATCTTACAAGGATATAATTAAATTTTAGTTATAATAATAACAATATGAATGAACAAATAAAAGATATCTTAGAGGATAAGTCTATCCTTCTTACTCAACAATATTTTAAATTACAAAAACTTTTTGAATCAAAATATGGTTCAAATAGTGTAGTACTTATGGAAGTTGGTACATTTTTTGAGACATATGAAGTAAATAACGATGATGAACAAATAGGTAAAGCCAAAGAGATAGCTGAACTTTTAAATATACAACTAACAAGAAAAAATAAATCTATTTTGGAAAATAGCCAAACAAATCCACTAATGGCTGGTGTACCTGCTATATCATTTGAAAAACATATAAACAGAATAATTCAAGAACAAAAATACACAATAGCTATCATAAAACAACTAGGCACACCTCCAAATGTAAAAAGAGCATTAGAAGCTATCATATCTCCTGGTACAAATTTTGATTTTGCAGTAAGCAGTGATGAAAATAATATCACCTCAATAGTTGTAGATCAAGTAAGAGGGAACTTTCTTATAGGGTATTCTTGTATTGATGTAACAACTGGAAAATGCTTCTACAATGAAGTATTTGGGACTAGTGAAGATCCTAGTTTTGCTCTTGATGAAGTGTTTAATTATATGAATATGCACAAAACTAGTGAAGTTGTGATCACTTTTGCTGATAAAAGCTATTTTACACAAGAGCAACAACAAAATATCATAGAGTATCTTGAGTTATCACTCAAGACATTTCATATATCTACTATTCGCCCTAAGATAAACTACCAAAATGAATTATTTAAAAATGTATTTCAAATAGAATCTCTACTAACACCAATAGAACACTTAGATATGGAGAGATATGCATTAGCAAGTGAAAGCTTAGCTATACTTATAGATTTTGTAATAGGACATGACAATAAAATAATTCAAAAACTATCAATGCCTATCAAACTAGATATAAACAAATATGTATATTTAGGAAATAACGCACTAGAACAACTAAATATCTTAGAATCACCGCATCAACCAAATATTTTAAAACTAATAAACAACACATCTACTGCAATGGGAAAGCGACTTTTAAAAGAGCGTCTAACCCACCCAATAAAAGATGAAAAAGAGCTTTTAAGAAGATACAAACTATCAAGAGATCTATATGATTATCATACTCCTATTGAGGGTTTTTTATCAAATATATATGATATAGAGAGACTAACAAGAAGAATAAAACTCAACCGTCTTCATCCATTTGAATTAAACTATTTATATGATTCACTTGATAGTATCAAAGAGATTGTTAAATTTATGGAAAATTATAATTTTGTAAAACCACCTTGTAGTAGTGATGAGATTGGACTTTTTATAAAAAACATTGAAGATACTTTTGATTTAAATAGTTGTGGTAAATTTATGCTAAAAGATATAGACTCAAATATCATTGCTCAAGGTATCAATAGTAAAATTGATCTATTATTAAAAGAGAACCAAAATTTAGAAAAGAAGCTAGATATCTTTCGTAATCATATTTTAAAACTATTAAATTCAGAAGATAAAAACCTAGTAAATATAACAAGACTAGGTAAAGATGGTTTTTATATAGGCTTAACAAAAAATAGATACAGTAGTATAAAAAAAGAGCTATTAGAGTCACATTTAATCATTGATAATGAACTATACTTATTTAAAGATTTTAATATAAAAGTACAAACAAATAGTGTAAAAATAACAAATAAACTAACATCATCTATCTCTGATACTTATGTTCATAATTTACAAAAAATTATAGCATTAAATAAAGTTGTGTTTAAAGAGATGATCACAATATACGAAAACAAATTTTCTCTTATGCTTTTGGATCTTGTTTATTTTATTGCTGAAGTTGATTTAACTGTATCAAATATAAAAACATCAAAAAAGTATAACTATACTCAGCCAAAAATAATCAAAAGAGAAGAGAGTCAAAACAATAGTTTTTGTGAGCTAATAGAGTTAAGACATCCAATTATTGAATCAACAGAACAAAATGGTATATATGTACCAAATGATATAATACTAGGGGATTTAAATAAAACAGATAAAGCGTACAAAGATAATATAATTGTAAAAAACTCAAGACCAGATAATATTATCAATAATCATATGAATGGGATACTTTTATATGGTATAAATAGTAGTGGTAAAAGTTCACTTATGAAGTCAATTGGTATTTGTGTTATTATGGCTCAAGCTGGTTTCTTTGTACCTGCCTCATCTATGAGATTTTGTTTGTTTGATGAGCTTTTTACTAGGATTTCAGGCAGTGATAATATCGCAAAAGGTTTATCATCTTTTGCTGTTGAGATGCTAGAACTTAAAAATATTTTTAATAGAGCTAGTAGAAACTCTTTGATTTTAGGTGATGAGATAAGTCATAGTACAGAAACTATGAGTGGTGTTAGTATTGTGACTTCTGCTATACTAAAACTCGCTAAATTAAAATCTATATTTGTATTTGCTACACATCTTCATCAACTACCAGAGATAAAAGAGATAGAATCTCTGAAAAATATAATATGTCTACATCTTAGTGTTTTATATCATGAAAAAGATGATAAACTTATTTTCAATAGAAAACTCTCTTTTGGTAGTGGTAGTAGTATGTATGGTTTGGAGTTTGCTAAGTCTTTACATATGGATAAAGAGTTTTTAAGAGTAGCAAACGATATAAGAAAACGCTTAACAGATGAATATGATACTATAGAGAGGCTTTCAAAGAAAAAAACAAGTGCTTACAACAAAGAGTTGTATATAGCGTCTTGTGCAATATGTGGTGCAAAAGTGAATGATGTACACCACATACAAGAACAGCAAAATGCAGACCAAAATGACTTCATTGGACATATAAGTAAAAATCATAAATATAATCTTATCCCATTGTGTAAGAAACACCATAAAATGGTACATAATGGGGAAATTAACATAAATGGATTTGTCACAACTTCTAAAGGTTTAGAACTTCACTATTCAAATATAGAAAAATAATATTAATGCTTCTTAGTGTATCTTTTACTACTTAAGGTGTATAAAAAAGTGTCTACGCTATAATTTAATTAATGAAAAAATTAAAACTAACCCAAAGATATATACCCGCTCTACTCTTAATTATAATTTTCACTATATTGTCATATGTTGTTTCAGAAAATATTATTAAGTCAAATAATGAATATGCAAAAATCATAAATATCAGTGGTAAACAAAGGATGCTTTCACAAAGGTTAGTGATATTAGCTAATGGATACATATACGATTCAACACCAAAAGATAAAATGTTATCTTCCATAAAAGAGATGGAAAATGCACATAATTATTTATTAGAGAAAATATATAATCAAAAGCTACACAATATCTATTTTAGAGATAATTTAGATAATAATCTAAAAAAATATTTAACTAACTTCTACTCTATATTAACAACAAAAGATGAAACCCATTTAAAAGCTGCTCTAAAATCTTCAACTTCAATATTGCATCAATTAGATTTAGTAGTTAAAGAGTATGAATCGTATGCAAATCAACAATTAAACAAATTAAGAGATTATGAATTATATTTAACAATATTTGCTTTAATAGTTTTATTATTAGAAGCATTGTTTATATTTAAACCTGCGGCACAAGAAATTGAACTATCCCAACAAGAGTTAAAAAAGCACTATATAGACTATGAAGATACACTATTAGAAACTAGCAATAGTGCAATAATTGCAATAAACTGCAAAGGGGAGATTACAACTTTTAATAAAAAAGCTGAAGAGCTATTTGGTTGGTCTAAAGATGAAATAATAGGGCGTAAAAGATTAGCTAAACTTATACCTAAAGAGTATAGAAAAGCTCACCTAAAAAGCTCTTTTCATTATTTAAAAACAGGTATCTCATCTGGTATTATAAATAAATCTCATGAACTAAAAGGTTTAAAAAAAGATGGTACAATATTTCCACTTAGGGTCTCAATTGGTGGAAAATGGAAAAATAAAAATACCGTTGTTGTAGCAACTATAACTGATATGACATGGGAAAAAGAGAATGAAGCTATTTTAGAGCAACAATCAAAAATGGCATCTATGGGTGATATGATTGGAAACATAGCTCACCAATGGAGGCAACCTCTTAGTGTAATTAGTACTGCTGCTAGTGGTTTACAGATCAAAAAAGAGTACGGAATCCTTGAGGATAAATTTTTAGATGAAACTTTAGTTCAAATAGAAAATAATGCACAATATTTATCTAAAACTATAGATACTTTTAGGGATTTTATAAAAGAGAAAAAAGAGTACAAAGAGGTTGTTTTACAAGATAGAATAAATAAATCTATAGATATAATCAATACCGCTTTACAAAACAATTATATCAAACTATATTCAAATATTAATGAAATTGAAGATATAAATATAAAACTAGTTATTGGTGAATTATCTCAAGTTTTAATAAATATTTTAAATAATGCAAAAGATGCAATTAAAGAAAACAATATTAATAACCCATGGATTAAACTAGAACTTGAAAAAACCACAGATTATGCAATTATAACAATAGAAGATAACGCAGGGGGAATCCCAAAAAATGTGATGCCAAATATCTTCGCCCCATATTTTACAACCAAACACCAATCACAAGGGACAGGATTGGGGCTTCATATGAGTTATAAAATCATCACTGAAAGTTTAAAAGGTAAAATTTACGCAAAAAATACACAATATGGTGCGAAATTTTTTATAGAATTACCGTTGTCTTAATAGCCATTTAAATAACTAATTTAACTTATAACCACCACCATACAAAGTTTCAATAGATTCATCAGGTAATTTTTGCCTTAGTTTCTTTACCAAAGTTCTAATATTTGCAGAATTATATTCACTAAGTTCATCCCAAACTTTATAGAAAATAGTCTCAGATGATAAAACTTGGTTTTTGTGACTAATAAATAGTTCTAAAAGCTTGATTTGATATTTTGTTAGTTTGATATTTTTTTCATTTGAAATAAGTTGTTGTATTTG
>JAYEJC010000031.1:0-2285 GCA_034660335.1 Campylobacterota bacterium | reverse complement strand
ATAATTATGAAAGGATAATGAATGGCGATTAAATTTTTTGGACATTATTTAATAGATGAGGGTAAACTTTCATCATCTGAGTTAATAGAAGTAGCACAATATCAAACAAAATACAATTTATCTTTAGGTGAATTAGCTGTTAAAAGTGAACTTATTACTGAAAAAGAGGCACAAAAAATAAATGACAAGCAAAGAACATGGGATAAAAGATTTGGTGAGGTTGCAAAAGAGTTAAATCTTTTAAGTGATGAACAGATTGGTATTTTACTTTCACAACAAAAGAAAATGAAAGTCTTTTTTGGTGAAGCTGTTGTTTTAAAAGGTTTTATGTCTCAAAATGAACTAGATCAAGAATTAAAAAACTTTGAAGAGGCACAAAAGATTGAATTAGAAAATATATATCTTCAAATTGATAAAATTGATCATCATAACCTTATAAAAGATTCTATAGATATATTACAACGAATATATTTTCGTACAGCACATGATAATATAAAATTGATTGATATATATAAACAAGAGGATATCTCTAGAGATGGTGTGATATCATTGCAAAAAATGAGAGGTGAAGAGCATCTTGATTTTGCACTACAAGCAGTAGATAAAGTTTCTTTAAATATAGCATCACAATATCTAAAAATGAATTTTGATGTTATGGATGAAGATATTGCAGATATATTATCAGAATTTGTTAATATTATTCTTGGTAATATTGCTGTTCATTTAAGTTCACATGAGGTGGTAGTTGATTTAACTCCTCCCCAGATTATTAAAAAAGAAAATTTCAATTACAATGAGTACTACTGTTTTGATTTTAGCACAACAAAAGGATTATTAACACTTTGTTTAAAAATATAGTCAATATTTAAACTTTTTTTGGTTATTATATCTAAATAAAAAAATTAAGCAGAGATATGAAAAAACAGATAAAATTATTTACAACTATAGCATTATTAAGTGCAAAGTTATATGCAAGCAGTACGGGTTCATGTTGGTCCTTGCAAGACAAAGCAGATTTAGAGTTTTATGAGCTTCAAAATATTATTAAATTTTCTTTTAAAGATGCAAAAACATGTGAACCCATATCAAATGCGGATCTGTTTTTTTTGGGTGAAATAAAAAAAATTGATAACAATGGGGAATTATCACTTCCAATTCCCCCTAAAAATATAGATGCTAAGTTTAATCTAGTAGTTAAAAAACCTGGATATATAACATTAAACCAAAAAGTACAAGCTTCTGTTGGTAGTTTTTGGCAAAATAAATTTCTAATGACAAAAGAGTTACCAATAAAATCAGCGAGATTTGTACTAGGGTGGGGCGATAGTCCTAAAGATTTGGACTTGCATCTTGTAAGCGATGATTTTCATATATCATATAGAAATAAAAATGGAAGTACCCATAAAGTTAGTTTGGATAGAGATTCTAGAAAAGGTTTTGGTCCAGAAACTATCACACTAAATCATCTTGAATATTCAAAAAAATATAAAGTATATATCTATAGATACTCATCAAAAGGTAATGTAAATCATAATACAAACTTATCTTTATATAAAAACAATAAATTAGATAATGTTATAACTATGCCTGATAATTTAACAAAAAAATGTATAGAAGTAGCTACAATATATAAAAATAGTGTTGATTATCACATAAAAGAGGTAAATCGTAAAAATTGTAATTAAATTGTAATCTTTTTTAATTTATCCTTAAATATATTATTATATTATTAGATAATAAAAAATAAGTAGTACTTAATTAAGGTGAAAAGTGAAAATAGAAGAATTGTACAATATCTCAAATAGTTTAACAATCTTATATGTTGAAGATAATGAGATTATTGGATTAAAAGTTTTAGAGTATCTTAGTAAGATTTTCAGAGATGTAGTATGGGAAAAAGATGGTATCAGTGGTTTTAATAAGTTTAAATCACAAGATTTTGATATCGTTGTAACAGATATCTATATACCAAAATTAGATGGTATAGAGATGTTAAAAAAGATTAAAGAGATAAAACCTACTCAATCTTGTGTAATAATATCAGAATATAAAGAACCAAACTGTTTTATTGAAAGTATTAAGCTAGGTGTAGATGAGTATATTTTAAAACCAATTGAATATGAACAGATGAATAAGTCATTTGAAACTCTTCTTAGTAAAATAAATCAAACAAAACTAGTACAACAATATCAAACAAACCTAGAACAACTAATTCAAGAGCAAACAAATGATTTGATGCTATTTAAAAAAGCTATTGATTCTACTGCTGAGGGTGTTGTTATCAC
>JAYEJC010000030.1:0-28299 GCA_034660335.1 Campylobacterota bacterium | reverse complement strand
TTCGTAATTAAAATAGTGACATTGGTCACTTTTTTAATTACTCTTCTTGTATCTAGTTTATAAAAATTACAAAAGTAATTAATTTAAACTTGATTAATTTATTAACATTTTTATTTATTTAAAGAACATTTTAATCAATATAATTTTCTTAAGTTTCCTTAAGTCTCTTACTTTAATTGGACGCGTATTATAATAGTTTTTTAGTTATTTGTCAATAGATTAGACTTAAATTATTCTTAAATTTTAGAATTTATAATATTTGTGTTTATCTTAATAAAAGTCTATCTTCATCATCTACTATATGACCTACAAATTTAGACATATTATCCAATATTTTTCCACCTTTTCTAAACCCTAAACCACAAGCTTCATAAGCATAAAATACACCTGCTTGATAATAATCACCATTACCATCTTTTGGAAACTCAACATACTCTTGATAGATTGGTTTGAAATTTTCATAATCACCTTCAGTTTTAATATCTAGTGAATTATCTTCATTTACTATAGCTACATTTGCACCCTCTCTACCAAAACACATTTTTTCTACTTGCTTTATATTTTTTAATGGTTCAAAAGATGTTTCAAGTAATAATGGATGATTTGGATATAAATCCCATAGTATTTTCATTATTCCTTTACTTTGAAAAAGTAATGTATAAGCTGGATTAAAGATAATAGCTTTTTGATTAGAAATTATATCTGTTAATATTACTGCTAATTCGCCCTCATCAATTGCTATATCTTCCCATGGTATAAGCTTAAACCAAAACTCAAATAACTCATCATCTTTACTAATTCCATCATCACTAAACTCAACTTCATCTATATATGCAAAATCTGTATTATATCCAGCTTCTTTTGCAATGTGTTGCAATAGCTTAACTGTATGTTCATCTTCGCTATCACCTGCTATACTAGAAAATAATATTTTCCAATTTAATTTTGAATAGTGTTCCTCAAACTCTTCTATATCATTGTTTAATGTAATAAATCTTTTAAAATTGTCTTTTAATGCCTCATATAATGAATTAAATTGATTTGATTCATCATAACCATTCTGTTTTAACATTGCCCATTGAATTATTGATGTTTCAAATAATGATGTAGGTGTATCTGCATTAAATTCAATAAGTTTAATTGGCTTACCATCTATTCCACCAGCTAAATCAAATCTACCATACAGATGCCAATGAACATCATCTTCCCATGATTTTTTTACTAATTCAACTAAATTAAATGGTATATCAAGTTCATGAAATAAATTATTTTCTATCACATAATCACCAGCTTCACAAAACATATCATATAATTCATTTGTTGCTTCATAATAAGCTTCTGCTTCTTTTGTACTAATTGATAAAATATCTGATGATATATAAGGTGTATTGTCTATATCTGTATGCCAAGTGAAACCAATTGATTCTAAGTATTTATTTGTAAGTGGTTTTAAAGTTTCTAATTTCATATTTTTCCCATATTTTTTACAACATTATACCATTTACTAATTAACTTTTAGATAATATTTTGTAATAAAATTTTGGAGGTGATTATGCTGTTACTTATCACAAATGCTTTGGTTGAAACTCTTGTAAAACATATGTTTGGTAATTTTTTAAAAGAACAAGACAAAATAGAGCTAGATGGAGCACCATCTTGGTATATGAATAGTGTTGATGATGAGATGTGTGTTTTTACTCATAAAAGTGGTGGTATTGATTATATAGATATCACAAAAAATAATGCTAAATTAAAAATGATAAAAAAGATTAATGGTACTATTGATATAGTTATTTATGAAAATAGTAGAAATATTACAAATAAAAAAGAACAAGCAGTTGTTGATTTTTGGAAAAACGATTCTAAACTACCTACTTTTGTAGATAAAAACTTAAGATACTCTAGAGTTAAATTTGAAAAAGAGATAGATACAACTTTTGTACGAGCTTGTATCCCTAATAATATTATTATTGATTATCAAAAAGAGAGATTAGTCAAAATTAAAAAAGAGGTGACTAAGTTTAAATCGAACAACGCTTTAGATGAACTAGATAATGAACTAAATGGCCTACATAAAGCACATAAAAATCACGATGACCCATTTTCGGAATTACCTTAGTATTTCCGTAAATGTATCTTCTATCCCCCAAATGAACTTCTTGATGAGCTTTTAGAGCCTCCACCAAAAAAACCACTTTTTTTATTGCTTGATGATTTGTTTGCAGATGATGAACTTCTTGCCTTATTAAAACTATTTTTACTTTTTGAAAAAGTTGATGGTGACTTATAGCTAGCTCTTCTTTGGTTTTGATAGTTACTATTATTAAAAAGCTTATTTCCAATATACGCACCAATCATAGCCCCTGCAGCTGATGCTAAAAGTGTCTCACCTAGTCCCATACCGCCACTGCTGATGGAATCTTGATTTGGGTTTGTTAAATTTGAGGTACCATTATCTATTTTTTGAGCTTCTTTTGCTACTAATGCATCAACCTCCTCTTTTGAAAGTATTCTCTCTTTGTCTCCATCTCTTAAAACTATAGTGGTTTTACTACTTGGATATTCATCTACTATTTGATATCCACCTTGTGGTGTTTTTTCAACAATTACAAAAGCCCCTTGCTTCTGTGATGCATCTGTTATTGTACTATTTTGTTGATTGTAAGCATTTGTATTTTTATCTTCACAAGCTGTAAAACTAGTAACCAATACAGCACCCATACCTCCAACAATAGCATAATCTGATATCTTTTTTAAAAAATATTTTTTATTCTTTTGCATATATTTACCTCTTTATTTGTGTTCTTGAAAAATTTGGATGTGCAAATTTTATGTTTTTATTTTCATATAATAAATTTGATTGTTCGAATAGGTTTTGATTTTCATTTATTGTCACTTTAAAAATAGTATTTGTAACCATTGTTATATTATCAAATGAAAAATCACTTAATATTTTTTCACAATCTACATCAAAATTACACTGTACTAATATATCCCTTGATACACCTAATCTTACACCATCATTTGTTTGATAATATTCTATATCATTATTTATAGATCTTAACTGTGTCACTTTTTCTAATATTACTTTTTTACCATTGTTATAATAGTATTCACTACTAATAGCATATATTGAAAGAAATAATAAAAGAGTTATTTTTAACATTTTAAATACTAGGTTTAATTAAATTTAATAAATTATCCATAGGTCTAGCTATAACAGCAACTTCATCTTTAATGATAATTGGTCTTTCAACTAATTTTGGATTTTGCACAACAAGTTCTATTATCTCATCTTGAGATAATAATTCATTTTTGATATTTAGCTCTTTGTATATATCTTCTTTTTTTCTTAACATATCTCTTACATCATCTATTTTTAGAAGTTTAATTATTTTTTTTATATCATCTGATGAAAAATCAACTTTTAAGTATTCAAAAACTTCAAATTCTCTACCATGTATCTCTAAAATATTTAAAGCCTCTCTTGACTTACTACATCTACTATTATGCCATATTGTTATCATATTTTATACCTCTTTACCAAAATTAACTTCAATAGCTTGTTTGATTCTTTTTGTTGTCTCTTCTATCCCTAAAATGGCTATGATATCATACACAGAAGGTGCGTTTGTACCACCTGTTAGGCTTATTCTTATTGGTTGAAATAATTGAGGAAATTTTAATCCATTTTCTTGAATAAATGGTTTTGTAATAGCTTCAATATCACAAGCTATATGAAGTTCAGAATCTGTATTATTTAATAACTCAAGATATGTATTTAGCATACTTACAGTATCTTCTTTGATAAATTTTTTCACCCCTTTTGCCTCATATGAAGTTGGTGTTGCTAGTATATTTGAGATAGAATTTTTTAACTCTACTAGTGTATTTACACGCTCTTTACAAAGATCTAATACCATCTCTTTTTTATCATGTCCATGTATCTCACACTCATGAAATTTTAGCTCTTGAGCTAATCTATCATTTGAGATATTTTTTATGTAGTGTGCATTTAGCCAGTCTAGTTTTTCTTGGTTATATGCTGATGCTGATTTATTGATACTATTTGGATCAAAAAGTTCAAGCATCTCATCTATACTAAATATCTCTTGATCTCCATTTGACCACCCAAGTCTTACAAGGAAGTTCAGAAGTGCTTCAGGTAAATACCCATCTCTTTTATACTGCATCACATCCATTGCACCATCTCTTTTAGAGAGTTTTTTACCTTGTGGATTGTTTATCATTGGCATATGATAAAATTTTGGTATATCAAATCCTAGTGCTTTATAGATAACAATCTGTTTGGGAGTATTTGATAAGTGGTCATCCCCTCTTAAAACATCTGTCATATTCATCAAAGCATCATCTACTGCAACAACAAAGTTATATATAGGCATTCCATTTGCACGAGCTATTACGAAATCATCAACTTGATCAGCTGTGAACTTCATAGTACCTTTTACACCATCTTCAAACTCTATAGTTCCCTCTTGTGGTGCTTTTATTCTAATAACTGGTTCTATATCAGTTGGAATTTGAGGTAATACTTTTCCATCTTCAGGTCTCCATGTACCATCGTATCGTGGAGTTTGTTTAGCTGCTTCTTGTTGGGCTCTTAATGCATCAAGTTGTTCTCTAGACATATAACACTTATATGCTTTCCCCTCTTCTAGAAGTTGATCTATATATTTTTTATAGATATCTGTTCTTTTACTTTGATACTCAATCTTGCAATCACTTGGCATACCTACCCAATCAAACGCTTCAAGTATAGCTTTTACAGCATCTTCATTGTTTCTTGATTGGTCTGTGTCTTCGATTCTAAGTTTAAACTCACCACCTGTTTTTTTTGCCCAAAGGTAGCTATATAGTGCTGTTCGAAGCCCTCCTATGTGTAAATATCCTGTTGGACTTGGTGCAAATCTTGTTATTGCCATAAGTATTATTCCTCTTTATTTTGATTATTATTGTTTATTATTTCGGTATTTTAACATATTATGATTGTATTCAACATAAAAAAAGGGTATGGAAAATCCATACCCTTTTTTTGATATTTTAAAACTATTAGAATCTATATGTAATAGAGGCTCTTAAATCTGTAGCTTTTTCAATTGGGTCCATACCAAAAGATTTTGCTTCTGCCATAGTCATAGGTGTACCATCATCTCCAAAAAATGCTTGTGACCCTGTATAATCATAACTAATACTAGTATATCTTACCTCAAATCTTAGTGCTTCATTTAGTGGCTTGATATAGTAAACCTCCCAAGCACTACCTCTAGTAGCTAGCTTAGATCCAGCCATTGTATCTTCTGCGTATGTAAATGATCTCCAGTATTTACTACCTTTGTTGTACTCTACACCAATTCTACCATCTTCTGTTAGTAGACAAGGCATCTGTACACCCATATAGATAGAAGTACCTGTTTCTGATTTTGTTGAACCTAGCATACCTGATTCTTTCATTGGAGCATCCATATCACCACTGGCCATAGCTGACATTGCATTTTCAAATGCAGTTTTAAATTCTGTACTCTCAATATCACTTGTCTGTGCACTTTGAGCTACCATAGTATAAACTGCATTCATATCCATTGTCATGCTATTATTATCAGGATTTGTTTTAGATTGAGCCCAAGAAGCAAAAAATGTAGTATCATCTAGAAAGTCATTTATTCCATCCCCTATACCATCTGCTTTAAAAGATATTGCAGCACCAGATAAATCACCAATAGTTTTCATACCAACATTTTCATTAAATGCCCAGGAATCACTTATATTATTTTCATCAGAATCTATAAACTTCATCATTCCCGTATTAGTAACAGTACTTGACATCGCTCCTGTCATATCAACCATCTCAAACCCTGGAAGGTTATTAGCTTTAAACATATTTGTTGATACTGAATATTGACCATCATCATATGGTACAAAAATAAATCCAGCTAAATCAATAGTATCAAGTGCCGCATCATCTTCTGAATAGTCACCTTTTGAGTCAAGTCCACCAGACATATCAAATCTAGGAGTTGCATTTGATAATCCTCTACCTAGACATAGTTTCCAAGACATACCATCTATTCCTGTTACTTTATCTAGACCAAATTTAAAACTTGCTCCATCAAACTCTACATCAATTATATGACCTAAAGGTGATTGTGCTTTGGTGTCATTTCTCATATTTACCAATAAACCATTTGTAGATGGTCTTCTACCTACTGATGCTGTCCATGATACATCTGTTCCCATAAAAGTATCATTCATATATAACCAATATGCTTCTTTTACAGTCATCTTATCACTGTTTGCACTTTGGGCATTTACCCAATCAAATGAATCATACCCATATCCTCTTTGTGGATAACCATTTTCTGCTGCTGGTGCTGCTCCAAATACTTTATGATACGATAATGCCCCTTTGAAAATTGTATTTTCGCTTGTAGCATAACCCATATTTAATAGTAGCCTATTTGTAAGTAAAGCATCATTTCCATACTCTTTACCTTCTGCTGTTTCATAATCGATTTTATCTACTGCTGTTCTAAAATCAACACCCCATTTAATATTATCTCCAGCATCATGTGCTTTTACTTTATTTAATTTTTTATTTGATTTTTTTAGTTTCTTTTCAAGCTTTTTTATTTTTGCTTCCATTTCACTTAGTCTATCTTCCACTTCTGTTGAAGCAAAAGATGCTGTTGTAAGTGCTGCTATTGCAGATAATACTATAATTTTTTTTCTCATTTTGATCTCCTAAAATCTATATCAACAATTGTAAAACATAGGTGCTTTGATATAACTTAATCTTATATTATATTTGTTTATGATAAATATTATTTACTTATAATAGAATATAACATATTCTAATATTAAAAATAATATTAAAGAATTTATTAGCAAATTATTGGTAAAATAAATATTACTATAAAAGGAGTTAAAATGAACAAAATGATTAAGGTCTTTGTATCTGTTGTATTATTAGCAACAGTTTCAATTGCAAGTGGTGATTTAAATATCATTCCACTTAAAAAAGCTAAAGGTATGTTTAATGCTAAAAGTGCATTATTTTTAGATGCCAGAGGATACAAACTGTATCAAAAAGGTACAATAATGGGTGCAGTACATATGCCAACAAAACAATTTAAAAGATTTTCAAAATTTTTACCAGCAAATAAAAATGTAAAAATAGTAAGTTTTTGTAATGGTATAAAATGTGAAGAATCAGACCACTTAGCTCATAAACTAATGGATATGGGATACACAAGAGTTATGGTATACAAAGGTGGTTATCCAGAATGGAAAGAGGAAAAACTTCCACTAATGTCACTAGTAAAAGAGTGTAAAACTGAACCAAAAGGTCCATATGTACCAAATAAAGATAGAGCAATATCTATAAATGGTGCTAATGTATACTTTGGCGGTGAAGAGATTGAAGATGGTATGATTGATCAGTTTTGGTTAGCAGAGCAAATCAATTCAGGTAAAGGAATCCCTGCAAATGTACAAATGATTGATGTAAGAAAACCATCACAATTTAAAGAGGGACATATCCAAGGGGCTATAAATGTACCATGGGATGCTGAAAATGAAAAAGTTGATCATACAAAATTTCCAAAAGATAAGCTTAGTGTAATATACTGTAACACAGGAATGCAATCAACTGATGCTAGAGGTAGCTTAGATGATGATATCGCTGCTAATGTACTTTACTTTGATGCAAATATTAAATGTGAAGGTACAAAGTGTACAATTACTGCAAATGAGGATTTATAAGACTTTTTTAGTTTTAATCTAAATAGCAAAAGGGATAGAGTGTTTTATATACATCTATCCCTTTTTTTATGCTGAATTATCCTTGTACTTGATATATATTAGTTAATATTTTGTTACTAGCTACTAGTTCTTGTATGCTTCTAAATCAAATTATAATTAGTACTTAATTTGATATGGTATTACTTATAGATAATATAAAAATATACAAAGAGAATATTATCTATTTTTTGACTTTTTTATTGCTAAATATATAAATAAAAGATATAAAAAAAGCTAGCATATTTTGCTAGCTTTTTATTTTGTTAGTTATTAAACTAATATTTTAAAAACCACTTATTTGAACATAAGTTGAGATTATCTCTAATAGTGGATCAATATAAAAAATTGAAGTGATAGTAATAATAGCTGATATACCAACAACAGTTCTTAATGGATTGTTTGCATTACCCATAAAATCAATTCTATCATCATTTATAGGATCTTTTAAGAACATATAAACAATTAACTTCAAATAATAATAAGCAGCAATAGCAGAGTTAAGTGCCATTATAAGAGCTAAAACAATATATCCACCATTAACAGCTGCTCCAATTAAAAACATTTTTCCCCAAAATAAACTAAAAGGAGGAACACCTGCTAAACTTAATAAAAATAGAGCCATAATAGAAGCAGTAATTGGTGAAATTTTCACTAAACCAGAAAACTTCTCAAAAGGATGATCACTTTGAAAACCATGAGTGTTTTTTGTTCGATTTATCCATAGCATTGCAAATGCACCAAGATTTGTAAATGTAAATAGTATCCAGTATAAAAATAAACCTTCTGTTGCTTGTGTTGTACCTACTAAAATGGCACCCATAACAAAACCAGCATGTGAAACAGAAGAGTATGCAAGCATTCTTTTTACATCTGTTTGAACAAGTGCTACCATATTTGGTAATGTCATTGTTATTACAACTGTTACATAAAGTATTAATTCAACCCATCTATTTTCTACACTTACAAAAATCTCAAAAAATCTTAATGCAACTATAAATGTTGCGATTTTTGGTACAATTGACATATATCCAGCCATAGCTGAACTAGAACCTTCATAAACATCAGGTGCCCATGTATGAAAAGGTACTAACGACAATTTAAATCCAATACCACCAAGGATAAATACAACACCAACTAAAATAAATGGATAGTTATCAAAGTTTGATGATACTAAAGCTGCAGATATTTGACCTAATTCAACACTTCCTGTTAAAGCATAAAATATCATAGAACCAAATGCAAAAAAACCAGCTGCCATAGCACCCATTGTGAAATACTTAAGTGCAGCTTCTGTTGATTTATCTCTATTGTGCATAGCTATTAAAGTATATAGTGCCATTGAAGCAGTTTCTAATCCTACAAAAATTAATATTAAATTGTCTGAAGCCACCATAAACTGGAAACCTGCAACCATAAATAAAAATAGTGCAAAGTACTCTGGATATCTATACTCATGAAATCTTTGTTGAGATAATGCAAGTATAACAAATAATGCAGAAGCTATAATAATAATAGCTTGTGAGAGTATCGCAATACCATCTATTAACATAACATCAAAAAAACCTCTTGTAGCCCCGCTATATCCTAACACAGCTCCTAAATCAACAAGCAAAAATAAAATTGTAAGCATAACATACAAAGATTTATGTAAATTTTTTGTAGCTAAATCAATACAAAGTATTACTAAAGCCCCAACGATTGCTACTAGCATAGGTGCTAGTGATGGCAGATTTAATACTGCCAAATCTATATTAATTGGTGGTATCATTATTTTACCTCCCCTATTGTATTTACTGAAGCAATTTTTGCTTTTGCTTCAGGTGTTGTTGATTTTAAGTACATAACTTGTACCAACTGTTTTACAGATTTATCAACAGGTTCTAAAATTGGTTTTGGATAAACACCTAAATAAACAACTAACATAACAAGAGGTACTAAAGCTACAACTTCTCTACCTTTTATATCTTGTAGTTTTTCATTTATTGGATTTGTAATTGGACCAAAAAATGTTCTTTTATAAAGTACTAGCATATAAACTGCACCTAAAATAATTGTTAAACCCGCTAATGCAGTCAATACAGGTGATACAGCAAAGAAACCTAATAAACTTAAAAATTCACCTACAAAACCTATCGTAAGTGGTAATCCAACAGATGCCATAAGCATAATACCAAATACAACTGCGTACATTGGCATAACTCTAGCTAATCCACCAAATTCACTCATCATTTTAGTTCCTCTTCTATCATAAATAACACCAACAAGCATAAACAATGCCCCTGATACTATACCATGAGAGATCATTAAGAAAATAGACCCACCAATACCTTCAACATTTATTGCAAATATACCAAGAATAATTACACCCATATGTGAGACAGATGAATAAGCTATAACTTGCTTTATATCCTCTTGAGCATAAGCTACCATAGCTGTATAAATAATAGCAATGATAGCTAATATAGCTATAGGTATCATCATAGCAACACTAGCATCAGGAAACAATGGTAAAGAAAATCTAATAAAACCATATGTACCCATTTTTAGTAATACTGCTGCTAATATAACAGAACCAATTGTTGGTGCTTGACCATGTGCATATGGAAGCCATGTATGAAATGGTACCATTGGAACTTTAATAGCAAACCCTAAGAAAAATGCTACAAACAGCCACATTTGCATATTAAATGGTAACATTAACATAGTCCAATCTAATAAACTAAAACTCCAGTTACCTGTCGCTTGAAAATATATATACCCTAAATATAACATACCAACTAGCATCACTAATGAACCTGTAAATGTATATAAAAAGAATTTAACTGAAGCATAAATTCTTAGTTTTCCACCCCATGCTCCTATTATATATAACATAGGCACTAATGAAAGCTCCCAGAATACATAAAATAAAATAGCATCTAAAGCAACAAATACACCTACCATAGTCATCTCAAGAAATAAAACTGTAATAACTAAATTTTTAAGATCTCTTTTTTCAGTTAGACCTATTAAAGATATCATTGTCATAAATGTAGTCATAATTATTAAAAATAATGAGATACCATCAACACCTAAGTTATATGAAATTCCATATTGTGATATAAGTGGTATATATTCTGCAAACTGCATCCCTGCTACACTATTATCAAATGTTGCCCATAAAAAACAAGAGAGTATAAACTCAATTGCTGTAACTGTAATTCCATATGCTCGTATTGCATCTTTATCTACCATAAACCCTATAGCAGCAGCAAATGCTGGAAAAAATATTAATATCGATAAAATATGTTCCATCTGTTTTCCTCTCTTACTTCAAATTGCCAAAAGCAACAACTAATATCAATAATACAACTATACCAATACCCATCCACTTAAGACCTTTAGATAGATTACCTGATTGCATAGCTGTTCCAGCTTCACCACCACCATAAACTCCTTTTGCAATACCATCAACAATTGCATCAATTAGTTTAAGGTCTAACTCTTTCCAAGAAAACTTAGATAGTGCTAAATATGGTTTTAAGATAATCGCCTCAATCATATGTGGAAAATAGTATTGATTTGCTAATAATTTATAACAAAATCTATCTTTCATAGACTTACTATAATACTCACCAGATTTATTAAATTTAATAACTGCAAATGCTATACCTCCAACTGCTATTGCGGTTGTAACAGCTATTAGCATATAAAAAGTTCCAGATGATACATGTATATCTAGTGCTGGTAAAGTTTTTGTTACCATCTCAACATAACTATGCTCAAAGAATCCAGCAACTATAGCTAAAAGTGCTAACGGTGCCATAGCAGCAATTACAAATGGATATGTTTCATGAGGATGTACTTTATCATGATCATAATTTTCTTCACCATAAAATACATACATCACAAGTCTAAATGAATAAAAAGCAGTTAAACCAGCTGTAATCCATAATGTTCCCCATAATATATATGCATGACTACCAAATGCAACTTCAAGAATTAAATCTTTTGACCAGAAACCTGCAAGTGGGAAAATCCCAGCTAGTGCAACAGATGCAATTGTCATAATTAATGCAGTTTGAGGCATATGTTTTTTAAGCCCACCCATTTTTTTAATATTAATCTCATCATTTGTAGCATGCATAACATTACCAGCACCTAAGAATAATACTGATTTAAAGAATGCATGAGTTGCTAAGTGAAATAAAGCTACCCAATAAGCACCAAGACCAGCAGCAACAAACATATACCCTAACTGTGAAAGTGTAGAATAAGCAATAATCTTTTTCATATTAGTAGCAACTAATGCTTGTGTCGCTGCAAATATTGCAACAAATGCACCAAGACATGCTATAAAATAACCAACTTCTGGTATAACAGTAAATATCTCATTTGCTCTTACTACTAAATAAACACCCGCTGTTACCATTGTAGCAGCATGAATTAGTGCTGAAACAGGAGTAGGTCCTTCCATCGCATTTGCAAGCCATGTATTAAAAGGAAATTGAGCAGATTTACCCATAGCACCAATAAATAAGAATATACCAATTGCTACAATTAAGCCATGATCTAGTGTACCTATTTTTGCAAATACTTCATCATATTGTAGTGTACCTAAATTCCAAAAAATCAAGAACATACCTATTAGCATACCTAAATCTGCAACTCTATTCATAATAAATGCTTCATTTGCAGCATAACCTGGAGAGATTGAAGAGTATGGAGATAGTGTTGAATATGGTGATTCATATATATCTTTTGATTTTTTAACATCTTCTTTATGATACCAAAAACCAATCAATAACCATGAACAAAGACCAACACCTTCCCATCCTATAAATAATCCAGCAAAGTTATCAGACATAACAAGAATCATCATTGAAAAAACAAATGCTGAAAGATAAGAGAAGAATCTATTAAATCCTCTATCGTGATCCATATAACCAATTGAGTGTATATGTACCATTGCTGATACCATAGTAACAACAACCATCATAACAACACTAACTGGATCAACTATAAATCCAAAAGGGATATCAACATTTCCTATAACTATCCAATCTAACATTTTTACATGTACTACATTTCCTGTTGTATAAACATAATAAAGTAAGTTTAAAGAAGCAACTAATGACACCCCTAATAAACCTGATGTAACTATACCTGTAAATAATTTTTTAGGAGTATTACCAAAAAGTGCTGCAAACAATGAACCAACTAGTGGAGCAAAAAGTGCAATATATAAATAATTTTCCATCTCTATCCCTTCATACTTTGTAGAGAATCTAGATTGATATTATTATGTCTTTTAAACCATAATATTAATAATCCTAATCCTACTGCAACTTCACTAGCTGCAATTGCTATAATAAAAAATGCAAACATTTGCCCTGTTAAATCACCATGAAATTTAGAAATAGCAGCCATACCAATATTTACTGCATTTAACATAATCTCTGTTGAAAAAAACAACATCAATAAGTTTTTTCTTCTCATAGCACCGAACATACCAATCATAAAAATAATTGTACTTAAAATTAAATAATCATTTAGTGTAACACTCATTTAATATCCTTTGCTATCTCTGTATCTGTTTTATGGTTGTTTACCTCTTTTTCACTCATTTGAGTGATTGAAACATCCATTTTCTTACCTGCTAATATAATTCCACCAATCATTGCTACTAATAACATAACAGCTGCTACTTCAAAAGGAACTAAATATTTTGTAAATAATACAATACCTACATCTTGAGTATTTCCATATGCTTCATGTATTGGATAGTGTGCAACTGCATTTGCTCCAATAATTGGTCCAACAAAAATAAATACAATAATTAATGCAACTATTCCTGTTAGCATAAATGTTAATTTTGGATTAGCTACAGATTCTTTTACATCATTTATTGAATCAAAAAACATCATACCAAATGCATAAAGTGCCATAACAGCACCTGTATATACTACAATTTGTACTGCACCTAAAAAGTCTGCTCCCAAAAGGAAGAAAAATGCTGATATAAATATCATACCAGCTGCCAAAGAACTTAAAGCATACAGTGCATTTTTTGTCATCACTGTTACACTAAACATTGCTATTGTTAAAAAAGCAAATAAATAAAAAGCTACTACTTCAAACATATCTTATATCCTTAATACGCTAATGGTGTTTTTTTGATTTTTTTATCTGCATCGTCAGAGATAGCACCAAAACCTTGATATTCAAGTTGATTTTGAAGCTCTGCAAATGGTGTTAAAAGATCATCTTTTAATACAAAATGTTCCCTTTGTTCACTAGCATTCTCATATCTATCACCGTGAACAATAGCAAGCTCTGGACAAACTTCAGCACAATAACCACAGAAAATACATCTACCTAAGTTAATAGAGTATTCTAAAACCTCTTTTCTTGAATCCTCATCAATTTTTGTATCCATTCTAATACATTTAGCGATACAAATCTTTTCACAAAGTCCACAACCAATACATCTATTGTTTCCACTTTCAAGAAGTGCTAACAATTTATGTACTGCTCTATATCTTGTACTTATAGGTAGCCTTTGTATTGGATATTGAACATTATGTGATTCGTTATTGAATAACACACCTTTCATTATCTTAAATGTAATACCAAGACCTTTGAATAATTCAACACTAAATCCTCTATTTAGAACTTGTTTAAATTTATCCCAACCCTCTTTTGGATATTCTTCTATATCCATCATTACATATTCTTGGCTTCCTACATTTCTTTCTTTTAAATTTTTAAAGCTCATATTTTATACCCTTTCTTATAATAACACTAAAGCTGTTACTAAAATATTTAGTAAACCTAAAGGCATTAATATTTTCCAACATAGCCACATTAGTTGATCTGGTCTAACATGTGGCCATGAAGCTCTTGTCCATAAAAATAAAAATATTAAGAACATAACTTTCAATATAATTGCAATAGCCCCTGGAATAAACCATAAATCATTAAATCCACCTAAAAACATCAATGCTGTTAAAAATGATACTGTAAAAAGATTTGCATACTCTCCAATAAAGAACATACCCCATCTCATACCTGAATACTCAGTAGCATAACCAGCAACAACTTCTGCTTCATGTTCTAAAAGGTCAAATGGTGTTCTATTTGTTTCAGCATAACCAGCAATTAGAAATAAGAAAAATGCTAAAGGTTGTGTCCATATTAACCAATCAGATATACCACCTGCTTGATAATTATTTATATCAATTAAAGATAAACTACCAACTAACATCAAAGGTCCCAATAAAGATAAACCTGTTACAACCTCATATGAAAGAAGTTGGATAGCAGTTCTAGCACCACCTAAAAGACCCCATTTATTGGCTTGTGCCATACCACCTAGAAGTGGACCATAAAGTCCTGTAGCCATAACACCTAAAACAAATAGTACACCTACATTTACATCTGATACAATTACACCTGGCATAAAAGGAACAGCAGTCATAGCAATAAATGCAGTTGCTGCTGTTATAATTGGTGCAACCATAAATATTAACCTATTTGCATTTTGAGGAATAAAATCTTCTTTTGTAAATAGTTTAGCACCATCTGCTAATATCTGTAAAACACCATAAGGTCCAACATGTAAAGGACCTGGTCTTCTTTGCATAAATGCTAAAACTTTTCTCTCTATATATGTAGTAAATCCAGCTAATGCTGAAAAAACTGACAAAATAACTACTACTTTGACAATTGTCATTATAATATCATTATCCATATCTTACACCCTCTTTATATTTGCTGTATTAAATCTAGTTGTTTCGAATAGATCTTTTGTATTGATATTTTTATCAAATGTTGGCACATAAGAAATATCACCAACAAGACTATTATCTATTCTTACTTCTAATGAAATTGTTGTACCATTTGCACTAATTTCAACTAATTCTCCAGACTCTACTTCTAATTTCGTTTTTAAGCCATTTGAAATATATAAAGCAACTATATCATCTTTTAGTTGATTTGCAACTGCTGTGAACTCATTAAACTGATTTATTGGATTAGCATTGTAAATAATATACACATTTTCATCATTATCTATAGTTTTTGTTAGCTCTACAATCTCAAATTCTGAAATATTTACATTTTCTGCATCAATTTGATAACCTCTTTGTTCTGTTAAGTCATTGTTGTAGTGGTTATCTAAGTTATCAAATTCTATACCTTTGAATATCTCTTTAGTGTATTCTATAGTATCAGTTTTTTTAATATCAAGAATCTCATTGGCGATATCATTAAGCTCATAGCCATTATATGTAACAGCTGCATTTGTAGGTACAACTTTTTTATCTATATTTGTAAAAGTCCCCTCTTGTTGACTAAGCACAGGTATATCAATATCACCATCACCTAATGCACTAAAACTAAAATCAGCTTTTTCATTATAACCAATAGTTTTTCCACTTATTTCACTATCAAGGTCACATATTTGACTCACCCCTAGTGTATTTGTAGAAGTAGGGATAATAATAACTTTAAAGTCAGTATATTTTTCTACCATTGCAGATAATTTTGCTATTTGATTTCTATTTGGATGAGAGATACAATCTTGACCAATTATTAAACTAAATGTATCTTTTTTTGCTAACATAGTTTGTATAGTTTCAAGTAATGATTCATCTGAACCAATTATATCAAGTAGTTTAGTATATCTATATTCTACCTCTTTAGAAACTTTTTTAGGTACCATTTTTGTTACCTCTTTTGTTTCACCAGTTTCCTCATTTGTAACAGTTTCAACAATCTTCTCTTTTATTGTTTCTACTACAGTTTTAACTCTTGTTTGGCTTAAGCTTTCTAAATATGTACTAATCTCTTCAGGTAGATCTTTTCCAAACTGATCTAAGATAAAATATAATATAGCATCTTCTGTAAATGGTTTATTTACAATAGTTTCTATATTTTTACCTTTTTTACCAAATCCATCTATATGAGTATCTCCCATACTATGAAAATATAAACCTGCACCTTTATTCATAGTAATTGCATTGTTAAATGCATATTTAGCTGATGGCGAATCTGATTTAAGATAAGATCCAACACTTACTAAAAAGTTACTATTATGTATATCTGATAAGTTACCATTGTATAATGATTTTCCAGTTATGTGTGAATAGTTTGTTAAAAATTCATTGAATATTTTAGCATCATTATTTACAAGTTTTATACCTGTCTTCTCTTTTAAAAGTTGAAGTATTTTTGCCTCTTCATTTGTAATGTATGAATTAAACACTATTGTATCTGAACTATTAATTGCATCTACAGCTTTGTTTAATAAACTAGAATTTTTTATAGATTTATTAACAAAATCAAATCCAAATCTAGTTGCTCCATTTAATGAAGCATAGTGTGCATCATTTGTAACTCTATATATTTTTTGTTCTTTATTGTTTTCTATTGAACTATGCTTTACTTCATAATAGATCAATGCACAATCTGAACTATACGGATTTGATGCAGGAATTTTTGTAAGTTCCCATGCATTTGATTTGTATTGGAAGTCTGTACTAACCAAAGCTCCAACAGGACATACAGATATACATTCACCACAATCTATACACTTATCTTCTTCAAAACCAATCAAAGATTTATTTAGTTTATTCCACATAGCATATGCATCTTTTGGCATATTTGCTTTGAAATTAGCATCAAGAGGATCAGCACCTCTTTTTACTGTACTCAAAGCATTTGATCCAATCATATCTTTACATACTGTTACACATTTTTCACAAACTATACATAATCCAGGGTCATATTTCATTACACCCCAATCAGAAGTTGGTCTATTTACATCTCTTACTGCATAATTTTGTTTATCAACTTGCATATACAAAGAGTAATTTTGCAGTTCACACTCACCACTTTGATCACAAACACCACATTGTAATGGATGATTTACATCATAAACCTCCATGATTGCGCGTCTCTCTTTTTCAATATTTGGTGTATCAACTATTACATTCATACCCTCTTTTGACTTTGCATTACACGCATATACTTGTTTTCCATCTGCTTCAACTAAACATAACCTACAAGCCAAAGTTGGTGAACACTTTGTTTGATAACAAATTGCTGGTACAAATATATCATTTGCACGAGCTGCATTTAATATAAACTCACCCTCTTTTACTCTACATGTTTTTCCATTTATTGTCATATTAATCATATTACTCATTATACATCAACCTTTTGAATTTGTACTTGTTTAAATCTATACCCAGAGTTTATAAGATCATTTGTTATACCATCATTATATGTTGGATATAAAGCTATTGTTCCTCTTATTGTAGTATCTATTTTAAAACTTTTTTGTGTTATTTGATTTCCATACACTATATTTACTGTATCACCATCTTTTATCTTAGCAGCAGTTGCAAAAGCAGAACTACCTCTTAAGCTAATATTTGTTTGTAATTTCAAAGATGTACCAGTGTTTTTATTAAACTGGTGTAATGGTTCACATCTATATATCACCGTACCATTATATGTATTTATATCAGATATCTCTTGTAAGTTTACTTTAACATCTACTTCAATCTCATCTAAAGTATAGCCTCTTAGATCTTTACCATACTTATTGTAACCATTCTTTAAATCATCAAAACCAATAGATTTAAATCCTTTATCTACAGGTAATAATGGTGTATAGTCTATACTATGTTCAACTTTTATATCTAAAAATTCATTTATTATATCATTTAGACAATAACCATCAAAAGATAAAGCAACATTTGTATTAACAACTTTTTTATCAATATCAACAAATGTCCCCTCTTGTTGATTTAGAGCAGGTACTTGTAAATCACCTGTTCCATTATCACTAATAATAAAATCTCCAACTTCATTGTACCCAACAATTTTCAAATTATTTTCATTTTCTTCATCTAAATCACAAATAAGACTTACACCTAATGTATTTGTAGATGATGGAATTAACACAATATCAAAATCAGTATATTTATCAATAAGTCCAACTAAAGTGGCTATATTATCACTATATTCATGACGATATATATCCTCTCCAATAATCAAAGTTTTATTTTCTCTTCTAATAAGTTTTTTTACAATAGATTCTAACTCTTCCTCTCCAACACTTGACTCACCACTTAAGTTACCAATGTCTAAGTCTTCAAGATAATCTTTTATATCACTTGGACAATCTTTTATAAGATAGTAAGCCAATAGGGCTAAAACACCCTCTTCACTTCCAGCTTCATACTTAACAAACTGTGTGTATTTACTTTGAAGTGCAATATCATCAATTGGGTGCATATAGATAAACTGAGCTCTTTGTTTTTTTGTAGCAATATTAACTGCATATTTTACACCTGGATTATCTCTACTAATTCTAGTTCCAAGCATAATAATTGCATCACTTGATTTAATAGTTTCATTTGTTCCTGTATATAATAAATTTCCAGTTATCTCACTATATCTTTTTAAAAACTGATTGTATCTATATGCATCTTCATTAAAAAGCTTAATACCAATTTTTTCTTTTAATAGCTGAAGCATCTTTGCTTCTTCATTTGTAATGTAAGAATTAAACTTAATTGCATCACTTGTTTTTATTGATTCTATTGCTTTTGCAAATGCTTGTTTATCTTTTCCTTGAGATTTATTTTCAAATTCAAATCCAAATCTTCCAGCACCACATAAAGCTGAAAATTCAAAATCATTTGTAACTCTTGTAATTTTATTTTCAAAAGGATTTGATATACCTGCATGTTTGACTTCATAATAAAGTGAACAACCACTAGAACAATGAGCACAAGTTGCTGGTATTTTTTTTGATTCCCATGAGTTTGATGTATATTTGTATTCGTTTGATACCAAAGCTCCAACAGGACATACAGAGATACAATCACCACACTGTTCACACCTTGAATATTTTATATCAATAATTGATTTATATCCACCTGGCTTTACATAAAGTGCAGCTGTTCCAATTATCTCATTACATGTATGAACACATTTTTCACACATAATACATAAAGATGGGTCGTATCCTAAGATTCCCCATTTTTTCTTTTTTCTTGCTGGTTCTTTTAGAGCAAACTCTTGAGATGAAACTTCAAACTCTAAAGTTTTATTTTGCAGGTCACATTCTCCACTTTTATCACAAACTCCACATTGTAATGGATGATTTACATCATACATTTTCATTATATTTTGTCTATGTTTATAAAGTTCATCATTATTTGTAGTTATAACAGCACCATCTACAGCTTTTTCTTGACAAGATAAAACAGTACCATCTACACCCTCTACATCCACTACACACATTCTACATGCAGTAATAGGTGATACTTTTGTTAAATAACACATAGTTGGAATATAGATATCATTTTCTCTTGCTATGGCTAATATAGTTTGCCCATAAATTCCAGAACAAGATTTTCCATCTATATTTATAGTAAGAGTTTTACCTCTATTAATTATTCTTTCACTCATACAGCCACCATCCCTAGATAATAACATCTCATACATCTTTCAGCTTCTGCTTGAGCTTCTGCTGCAGTAAACCCTAAGTTTACCTCTTTGTTATTATATTTTCTTATTTCTGTTTCCAGTTTTTCACTATGTTCTCTAGGAAGTCCTGGCATCCAGTTTGTAATCTTTTCTTTTTTATTATAAACCTTCAGCTTATTCATATGATCTTCCATAATCTCATCATCAGTTAAAGTAATCTCACCTGTATAAATATATCTAGATATTACTGATGCAGCTCTTTTTGCTTGACCCGTTGCATTTACAATAGTCATTGGTCCATATTCACAGTCACCTGCTGCAAAAAGACCTTTTCTACTTGTCATATAATCTTTACCATTTGTTTGAAGTGTTCCCCAAGATGTCATCTCAAGCTCCCACTCTTTTGGTAGTATTTGAAGATCACAAGCTTGAGATACTGCAGGTATCAAATAATCACACTCTATATCTATATCAGCACCCTCAATTTTTACAAGTTGAGCTCTTCCACCATTTGGATCAGGTACAAGCTCATATTGGTTGATTTTCATAGATTTAAGTTGATTATCTTCATCAAATAACTCTTCAATTGCGCTATGAAAAATAAACTCAACACCCTCTTCTACAGCTTCTGTGTACTCTTCAAGTGTTGTATTTCTAATGATGGTTTTTTCATCTCTTCTATAAAGCATAATTACACGCTTTGCACCCTCTCTAATAGAACATCTTACAACATCCATTGAGGTAAAACCACCACCAACACAAACTACTGTTTTACCTTCTAGGTCTTCTTTGACTGGACTTCCTATTCTATATTTATGCCATAAGTTTACTTTATCAAGCATAGATATAGCACCCCAATATCCATCCATCTCAGGTCTTTCATTTTTACATCTTACTGCTTTTGAAAGTCTAGCACCAAATCCTAAAAGTGTTGCATCAAACTGTTCTTCAATCTCTTTTAATCTTTCTGCATCTACTCTATGGTTTGTAATAATCTCAACAGTTTCTAAATCTTGAACAAGCTGAATATCTTTGTTATATTTATCAATTGGCATTCTATATTCAGGTACACCAACTGCAACTTCACCACCTAGTACAGGTAGCTCCTCAAAAATAGTAACAGAAATCCCCTCAAGTCCTAAATAATAAGCAGCAGTAAGTCCAGCAGGACCAGCTCCAATGATAGCAACTTTTTTACCATCATCTCTTGGTTTTTTAGGTTTTTTTGGATGGAACCATTCTAGCTCATGATCAGTTTCATAATCTGCACCTATTCTTTTTAATTCCATAATAGATACAGCTTCATCAAGATTTGCTCGTCTACAAGCATCTTCACACGGATGTGGGCAAACTCTTCCACAAACATGAGATAATGGCATAGTTTGTCTAGTAGCTTTTAGTGAATTCTCAAAATCAAGCTCTCTTACACCCTCAATATAACCAGGAATATCAACATGCGATGGACACATATCTGTACAAGGTGCTGTTACATTTGCTATATATTTATCATCATCTATATCATACCAAGGTGATTTTGTTTTGTTTTCTATTAAGGTAGTAAATTGTTCTTCAAACTGTTCTATCATCCCCATAATAGGAACTGGTACAGTTTTACCAATTTCACATTTACTAGTAACCATCATAGTTGAACTAACCTCTTTAAGATGATCTAAATCACTTAATTCACCCTCACCTCTTGCGATTTTATCCAACATATCAAAAAGTATCTGTCCACCCCATCTTCCAGGTGTACATCTACCACATGCTTCACTGTATTCTTGATATTGTCTAGCATAATTCTGTGCAAGTTTTACAACATCTACATCTTGATTAAAAAGTGCAAAGCCATCCCATCCTACAAATGCTTTTGTTTCTAAGTCTTTATTATAATTGATAGGAAATTTTGCACTTGCTTCAGCCCACTCTTGGGGAGCTACTCCGCGATTATCTACAATTTCACCTTGCCAATTTGAAAAATATACTTTACTCAAAATTTCATCCTTAAGAGATTACTTTTATTGCTCATCAGCTGTAGATTCTTCTTCAACTTTTGCAATAGGCTTCTCTTTTTTAATCACTACAGTCCAATCAACTTCATTAAATTTTAATGAGTTCATTAAAGTCCAGTTGTTCTCTTTTACACAATCAGCTGATGCTTGAATAGCTGAAAAATCACCTATTTCAAACAAAAAGATACCATTTTCACTATCTTGTATTTCATTATTCATCAACTCTACCATTTTAGGGATAAAGTTTTCTTTTAGTTCTCGTAAATCATATCTTTTCATTATCTATCAATCTCCCCAAATACAATATTTAAATTACCAATAATAGTAACAACATCAGCTAGTTGATGTCCAGGAAGTAGGTCTTGTAAAATACCAGTATGCCAAAAACTTGGTGCTCTACATTTTAACTTATATGGATATGGGCTACCATCTGATACAATCATAAATGCTAGCTCACCTTTTGGTGATTCTGTTGCTACATAAACTTCACCAACAGGTGGTCTCATACCTTGAGTTACAAGTACAAAGTGTTGCATCAAAGAGTAGTTTTGTGTCATCATCTCCTCTTTTGAACAAGAGATATAAGCTGGACTATGTGCCATAATTTGAGTATCTGTTTCTTTATACATAGGTATTAATTGTCTTAAAATTTTTATAGATTCATACATCTCAGCCATTGTACATTTATATCTACCATAAGAATCACAAGTGTTAGCAACAGGTATATCAAAATCAAGCTCAGGATATAATCCATAAGGCATCTCTTTTCTCAAGTCCCATTTAACACCACTACCTCTTAAAGCAATACCTGAAACAGCCCAAGATTTTGCCATTTTAGCTGGGATAATACCTACATCTTCTAGTCTCATTCTCCAGATTCTATTTTTTGTTAATAATCCCTCGTATATTGGAATTTGTGACTCTAATATACCAATAAATTTTTCTAAATCATTTGTCCAGTTTGCTGGTAAATCCAAAGGAACTCCACCAATTCTAACGGCACTGTGAGTAAGTCTAGCTCCACAATAATCTTCCATCAAGTCCATTGCAAATTCTCTCTCACGGAATGCATAAAGAAAAATAGACATAGCACCAACATCAAGTGCGTGAGTTGCTAGCCAAAATAGATGAGATATGATTCTATTTAATTCTAAAAGCATAGTTCTTATAACTTCAGCTCGCCTAGGTACTTCAACACCAATTAATTTTTCTACTGCTAATGCATAACCATAGTTATTTGAAGCAGATGCTACATAATCCATTCTATCTGTTGTAGGTAAAAATTCATTATAAATCATATTTTCACCCATTTTTTCAATACCTCTATGAAGGTATCCTACATCTGGATGAGCTTTTACAACTTCTTCACCTTGTAATTCTAGCATCAATCTAAGCTGACCATGTGCAGATGGATGTTGTGGTCCAAAATTAACCACCATTGTATTGTCTTCTCTTTCGAAAGTGATATTTTCAAAGAAAGGTTTTAGTCTATTTGTTTGTTGCATCTATCTTCTCTCCTTCAATTGTACTTTTTCAATCTCATCAAATGGTGTAACTAATTTTTTACCAAATAGTTGAACTCCACCCTCTTCTTGATATCTAATTGGTGTATCAGGCTCATTTCCTTCACTAATCTCAACACCTTTTGGTACTTCATGTCCTAATCTTGCAAAACGCTCTGTGTCATATCTATCAACACACGCTGCATCTCTTAACTCAGGTCCAATAATATCTCTTGCTTCTTTACCAAAAATCTTATCAACCTCATACCATGAAGCAGCCTCATCACCTTGTAATGGATAAGTTTTTAATAAAGGGTGTCCAACCCAATCATCTGGCATAAGAATTCTTTTCATATATGGATGATTGTTTGAAATAATTCCATACATATCATACATCTCCCTCTCTGACCAATCTGCCATTCTAAAAAGTGGGTTTACTGACTCTATAGCTTGATCTTTTTTAATAAATGTTTTGATTCTTATTCTTTTATGTTTTGTTGTTGATAACATCTCATAAAATATCTCAAAACCATCTCTTGTAGATAAATAATCAATTGCAGAAAGCTCCATTAAAAAGTCATAAGCCATAATCTCTTTTGCATGTTTTATCACTTTAATATTATCTTCAGGTTTTATATAAAGAACCATATGACCATTTTCTAAATATACTTCACTTATATCTACAACTCTTTTTAAACTTAAATAGTCATTACTAAATGTAGAATCATCGTATACACTATTTCTTGCTAGCTGTGGTGTTATATAAAATCTATCGTTATAATATGATTTTTTTTGTACATCATCTTTTGATTTGTAAGCTCTCATTATATTAGCCTTTTTGCTCTTTGAGCCATACCAGCTGGCTCTCTTCTGATTTTTTGTTGTAACATCATTAATGCATACTGTAATGTTTCTGGTCTAGGTGCACATCCTGGTAGATAAATATCAACTGGAACAACCCTATCAACACCTTGAACTGTTGCGTATGTATTAAACATACCACCAGTATTTGCACAAGATCCCATAGAGATTACCCATTTAGGATCTGGCATTTGATCGTATAGTCTTCTCATAAACTCTGCATGTTTTTTTGTCAAAGTTCCAGCAACTACAATAACATCTGATTGTCTAGGAGATGCTCTAAAAATTGTACCAAATCTATCAAAGTCAAATCTAGAACCACCAGAAGCCATCATCTCAATAGCACAACAGGCTAATCCATAAGTCATAGGCCATAATGAATTACTACGACCAAAATTTACTATTTTATCAACAGTAGTTAATGCTATTGGTGTTCCACCATCTGCTAAAAAGTTTACTTTATGCTGTGCCATTCAAGGGCTCCTTTTTTCCATGCATAGATAAATCCAATTGTTAATAATAAAATGAATAAAATCATCTCTATAAATCCAAACCAACCAAGTATTTTAAAATCGACTGCCCATGGAAACATAAATATAATCTCCACATCAAATAAAATAAACAATAGTGCCATTAAATAAAACTGTACCGAAATTGTATTTGGCTGTTTTGTAACCTCAGGTCCACACTCATAAAGTGTACATTTCAGCTTTTCAGTATCTCTCTTAGCAAGTTTTCCTGCAACAAATCTTGACAATACCGTAGTAGCTGTAAATGCTCCAAATGTCAGTACAAACATTATAAATGCACCGAAATAAGGATGCGCGAAATCCATATGTTCCATATTTTCCCCTTCAAATATAAATTATTAATATAAAATAATCCATAATAACTGAATAATACTACCTAATTCTAATTAAAAATTAACTTATGACTATAGATTTGTAATGGTTAGTAATGATTTATGGTGTAACGAAAAGAAACAGTTAAAAACTGTTATAGTGATAAGGATATATAATAACTATGCTGTTTTAATATCCATTGTTGCATTTGGTGCACCTAAGAAATACCCTTGGTATCCATCTATATATAATCTTTTTGCTTTTAAATATATCTCTTCATTTTCTATATATTCAGCAACTACTTTAATCCCTAGTTCATGAGCTAAGTTTGTGATAGTTCGTACAAGTATATAAGACTCTTCCACTTTACATATATCTTTTATTAAACTTCCATCTATTTTAATATAATCTGGTTTTAACTCTAAAAGATATGTAAAATTTGAATAACCACTTCCAAAATCATCGATAGCTATCTGTACACCCATATCTTGCATATCATGAATAAAATCTCTAATTAAATTAAAGTTTACAATATTTGCACTCTCTAATATCTCCAAAATTAATTGATTTTCAACATTATATTCAAGCATTTTTTCCTTTATAAACTTCATTAGTTTTTCATTTGCAATATCATCAAAAGAAAGATTGACCGAAAAAGTAACATCTTTATCAGTAAAATATTGAAATGATTTTTCTATCATTCTTTGTGTTAGTTGTGAATAATATTTTGTCTTTGTTACAGCATCCAAAAAGAAAAATGGTGAAATAATACGATCTCCATCTTGTATCCTAACTAAACACTCAAAAGAGTTTCCATAAGATTTTATGATTGGTTGGTAATATGCAATAAGTCTATCCTCTTCTAGTGCATCTTTTACCATTTTTACCCCAGCTAAATCTTTCTCAAATTTTTCTGTTAATTTTAAATCTGTACTATATTGTAAAAAAGCTTGTCTTGTATCTTTTGCATAATGCAATGTCATATCTGCCAATTCTAAATAGTTGTTTGCCCCTATACCATTTACTACAACAACACTAACATATATATTTATATCTATAATATTCTCTTCATTTATTTTTACTGCTATTGGTGTATTTTCTATTGTATGCATCATTTGTTTGACTTTTGTTTCAGTAAAATCATGATTTGCAACATTTGTATCTGTCTCTAAATAAACAAATTGATCAGCTGCAATTTTATAAAATCTTTTATCTTTAGAAACTAATGATTCTAAAAAATATGTAATAGCCAATAAAACTTTATCGCCTACTTTCATACCATAAAAATCATTTATTGTAGAAAATCCTTTTATATCAATAAGCAATAAGCCACAAGGTGTTTCATTATTAATATCATCTAAAAGTTGCTTTCTATTTGGTAAGCCCGTTAATTCATCATGATAATACCTATCTTCAAGCTCTTTAATTCGATGTTCTAATTTTTCTTTGGTCATCTAATAATACCTTATTAAATTTTTTTAATTATTATACCATAGATAATATTTTTTTTTCTAAGTTTTTTAAATTATCACTTACAATATCACAGAATTGGGATTTATTGAATGTTCTTTGTCTTTTTGCTAACTGTGCTGTGTGTGTTGATATCTGGTATTCAAGATTTTTTTTATCTAATCTTCCATCTAAAAAATCTAAACACTCTTTTATTCCAATTGATTTCATACAATTTGGTTTTCTAGTGTATAAATGTTCTAGTTCTATCACTTCATTTATAATCCCATTTTTAATCATTTTTTTCGTTCTTTGAAATATTCTATCCCTTAAAATAGTAACATCAGTATCTATTTGAAAGATTTTTAATTTTTCTACTATTGGTTCTGGTTTATTTTCATTAAAATATTGTGTTGGTGTTAATGTCGTTTGTTCATATATCTCTAATGCTTTTTTTATTCTATATTTGTCATTTGAAGATATTTTTTTCATATATTGCTCATCTATTTTATAAAGCATATTATATGTAGAGTGTAAAAATTCTAGTTTTTCTTCAACTATTTGTTTTGTGTTTTCACTAATTTTTGGTGACTTTGATAATCCATCAATCATTGATTTTAGATAAAATCCTGTTCCACCTACTATTATTAAGTTTTTATTATTTTCTTTTGCATATTGTTTTGCTATTTTGTATTCTTGTATAAAATCTACAACATCAAAGTTTTGATTTGGAGCTATTTTGTCTATACCAAAGTGTTTTATACCATCTCTCTCTTTTATAGTTGGTTTTGCCGATGCTATGTCTATTTTTTTATATACAGATAAACTGTCAAGTGAAAGTATTATAGCATTTAATTTATGTGCCAAAGATATAGAGAGTTCTGTTTTTCCTGATGCTGTTGGAGCTATGATTGCTAATTCTTTATACATATTATTAAAGCTTTTGAAGTTTTATTATTTTGTTTGTTGGAGTATAAGTACTCCTCCCAGATACCAAAACACACTACAAAAAAAGGTTCCTTGCTGTATTCCTACCCTGGGGAGTTGTCTTTTAGTATAATTGTAAAGGTCTAAGAGAAGCAGTCAAGATACAATATATCTTCAATGCTTATCTTTTAAAGTTCCGAATTATAATTTATTTTAGTTTAAATCTAGGTAAATTATCATTTTTTTTAGGTAAATCCGACCAAATTTTTCATTAAATCAAGCATCTTTATGCGACACTTAAAAACTCAATAATTTCGCAGTATAGCCTCGTTTCTCTCCTCCGATTTGTTATATCCGTTTTATTTTGTTTATTAAATAATATCTAAATCTAAAAATTCTAAAAAA
>JAYEJC010000029.1:0-2301 GCA_034660335.1 Campylobacterota bacterium | reverse complement strand
TATGATTATGCCTACACAAGCAGAAGCAAAAGATATCCCTACTATAACTGCTCCAAAAAATGTATTACCAAATAATCCAGAAGTGGTACAAACAGCACCAAGTACAGTATCAGCAGTTACATCAAATCAAAAATAGATATGAATACTGAATTAGATAAATCTAATCCCTGTATTCAGTGTAATCTTACTGCTAGTAATAGCAATATGATTATTAGTACGAGTAATAGTCTCATATTTATCTCCTTTATTGACTTTGGATAGACCATAAAAAAAGGTAGGCTCATGACTTCCTACCTTTTGAATCTACCCTTTAACCAATAAAGAAGTATGAAACTAATACTCGTGACAAAATTATACAAAAAACAAAAAAATAAGTCAAGGAGAAAAAATATAGAAAATGAGATTGTAGAAGTTATTGATAGTGAGCCAAAAGTATCAGTTTTAATAATTGCCGAGAATACTGATAATAAATATGAAAGTGTAAGAGATTTAGTTAAAAAATATGAGATAGAACTTCAAAAATTTGGGTTGATTTTACTATTACTAAGAAAGAGAAATAGATATGAATACGGGATTAGATAAATCTAACCCCTGTATTCAGTGTAATCTTACTGCTAGTAATAGCAATATGATTATTATAACGGTTAAGTTATTCATATTTGTTACCCTATATATTGGATTTGGATAGGCAAAAAAAAAGTAAGGGGTAATTGGTCCCTTACTTTAAGTACCTACCCTTTAACCAATATAAAGAGGTATGAACAACTTAACCGTGAAAAAATTATACAAAAAACAAAAAAATAAGTCAAGGAGAGAAAATATGGAAAATAAGTTAATGATAAAAAATTTAGATCATAAAATAATTGAACAAACAAAAATTCTTTACAAATTTATAAAGTTTGCTATTAGTATCTCTTGTACTTTTAAACTATACTCATCATCTATTTTATTGTTGTATTGGGTGAACATTTTAGGATATTCTTCAATATAACGCATTTTTAACTTTGTATCAAAATATCGATTTTCTAAAATCTCTTTTTCTCTTGTTTTAAAAAAATAATCTTTATTTAATAAATCTTTATCATTATTTACAAAATCAGACAAAGAGTGCAATATCGCACTATCTCTTAGATATTGTTCAAAATTATCATCAAAATCTGGCTCATTTGAGTGCTTGACAATCATATTCATAACTATCATTATTATATCATTTGGATGGAGGGTCAAGTTTAGTTCTTTTACTTTTTTGATTGTCTGTTCAACATCAAAACTAGTTGAAAATACATGATCACCTAAAGTGACCTGATAATACAAAATATAAGATGTCACTATGTTTACTATAGATTTTCTTGTATAATATTTATAAACCAATTGTGTTAAATTTGTTTTTTGAGATTCTGTCATAGAATGTATTATACCAAATTAACATTATTACTAGCACTTAAATTTAATTTATAAAGGCAATGTTATTATAAACTCTGTACCTTTTAGAGTTTTTTTATCATATTCAAATACTTTATTTTCATTTTTTATTGTTCCATGAAATTGTTTTGTGACAATTTGATGAGTCATATAAAGGCCTATACCTGTACCTATAGATTTGTGTTTAGTAGTAAAATATGGTTCAAATATTTTTTCTATACAATCATCATCTATCCCACCTGCACTATCTTTGATTTTGATTATTATATTATCACTCTTATTTATCACTTTGACAAAAAAATATCTTCCATTATGTGGTATATTATTTTTCTTAAATGCATCTATTGAGTTTGTGTAAAGCACAAGCAAAGATTGGATAAACAAACTTTTATTTATTTTTATTTTACAAGTATCATCGATATCTTTAATATATTGTACAAAATTTTCATTAAACTTATAACTATAGCTATTTTCTATTTGAACCAATAAATCATCAACATTATAAATCTCAATACTACTATCAATATTATTAAAATAAGAAGAAAAATCATCTATAATCCCAGAGAGATAGTTTGATTGTTTTATTACACTATTTGCAAGTGTATTTAGTGATTCTTTTGATATCTCTTCATCCATTTCGATTGAAAACTTTAGACTACTCATATTTGTAGTTACTATACTAAGAGGCTGTCTCCACTGGTGAGCTATATTTTCCAATATCTCAGATGCTGCTGTTATTCTTGACTGGCTTATTATAAATTTATTTTGTTTTTCTAAAATTGTTTTTTGATGCTCTATCTCATTTTGTAATTCTGTAGTAGTAAGAAGCCATCTTTTTTTGATACTTAGATAAAGTACAAAAACTACAATTAACAATAC
>JAYEJC010000028.1:0-2313 GCA_034660335.1 Campylobacterota bacterium | reverse complement strand
GTAAAATAATTAATCTAAAAATAAGAATTGTTTATTGATGAAATATAATCTATATTAAATCCAACAAAGCCCATATTTAAAGGGTATGAAATAAACAAATAATTTTCTACTGTGAAAAACTTTTTTTGATTTTATATACTTTTTTTCTTAAATATAGTAAAATAATTTTTTCAATATATAAGGTTATAAAATGTTAAGAATTTTTTTGCTATTGGTGCTGTTTTTTTCATCTAGTTATTGTGATATAAAAAAAGATATTTTAATATATAAACAAAATATAAAAGATGGAAACACCGATGTTATATTTGATTTGGCTATGTTGTATTTTAAAAATAACAATCGAAAAGAGGCTATAAAGTATTTTAAATTAGCTTCACTTTATGGTGATAAAAAGGCAAAATACAATTTAGCGACAATATATGGACAAAAAAGATATAGTACACACAACTTTAAAAAAGCTTTTAAACTATATCAAGAGTTAGCAGATGAAAACTACCCAAAAGCTCAATATAAAGTAGCTATATATTTAATATATGGTTTAGGTGTAGATAAGGACTATAAAAAAGCAGTTAGATACTTTGAGTACTCTTTTTTTAAAAACAACTACAAGCCAGCTGCATGTGGTCTAGCTTTGATGTATGCAAGTGGAAAAGGATTGTTTCCAAATATGGGTAGAGCAAGAGAATTAGCCCAAAATGGCTATGAAAAAGAGATACCTTTGTGTGTTCGTGTTTATGATGATTTTAATCTTCAAAAATATGATAAAGACAAGGGTTTTAAATATGGCTTTTATAGATGAATATAATACAATTTTTAATTTAATAAGGTAATATAAAAATATGAATAAAACAATAAACTTACAAATAAAACCAAATTTTATAGAACAATACAAAAAAGGCTATCCACTAATCACACCAGAATATATATTTGATTTAGAAGATATTGATGATGGTACAATCGTAAACCTTGTAGACAATAAAAAAAGATTTATCTCAAAAGGATATCTAGGTAGACAAAACAAAGGTTATGGTTGGGTTTTAAGCTTAAAAGATGAGCAAATAGATACAGATTTTTTTAAAATAAAAATCAAAGAGGCACTGGATTATCGAGATGATTTTTTTAAATCTTCTGATACTACTGCTTTTCGGGTTTTTAACTCTCAAGGAGATGGTATAGGTGGATTGACTATTGACTACTTTAGTGAATCAAACAATCAAGCAGGCTGCTATATGATCACTTGGTATAGCAATGGTATATATAAGTTTAAAAAACAGATAGTAGATGCTTTAGAAGCTCAAGTAAACTACAAGGCTATATATCAGAAAAAAAGATTTGATACTAAGGGTCAATATATAGATGATAAAGATGATTTTGTATCAGGAGAAAGAGTTGATTTTCCAATACAAATAAAAGAAAATGGTGTACACTTTGCTATATATTTAGATGATGGACCAATGACAGGTATATTTTTGGATCAAAAAGTTGTTAGAAAAACTATAATGACAAAATACTCTAAAGGAAAAACTATATTAAATACTTTTTCTTATACAGGAGCTTTTTCTGTATACGCTGCACTTGGTGGGGCTTTGAAGACAACAAGTGTTGATTTGGCTAATAGAAGCTTTGAAAAAACAGCAGAACAGTTTAAGATAAATAATATAGACCCATCGACACAAGATATTATAGTAGAGGATGTTTTTCACTATTTTAAATATGCAGTGAAAAAAAATATGCTATTTGATATGGTAGTTGTAGACCCTCCTAGTTTTGCAAGATCAAAAAAAAATACATTTAGCGTATCAAAAGATTATACAAAACTTTTAAAAGAGATAATACAAATCACAAAAAAAGGTGGTATGATAGTAGCCTCTACAAATTATGCAAATCTTAATATGAAAAGATTTAGAGATTTTATAGATAAAGCATTTAAAGAATCAAACTCAAAATATATTATAGAAGATGTATATGCATTACCAAAAGATTTTAAAGTATCAAAGTCATTTTTAGAATCAGATTATCTAAAAGTAATATTTATAAAAAAAATAAAATAATCAATAATGATAATTATAAAACAAAGTTTTTAAAAAATGGAATTTGAACTAAATAATATTTTAATCATAGGTCTTATCTTTTTTTTAGGATTAGTAGCTGATATTTTAGGTACAAAGACTTTTGTGCCTCGTGTAACTTTTCTTATTTTGTTAGGTGTGGTTGTTGGACCAAATTTTATAGGCTTGTTGCCAAAAGAGTTTATAACTGATTGGTTTAGTACTATTACTACTATAGCTTTAGGGATGGTTGGATTTTTATTAG
>JAYEJC010000027.1:0-10159 GCA_034660335.1 Campylobacterota bacterium | reverse complement strand
AAATATGGTTAAGAGTGTGCTGGTAAGTAAATATAAAAATATGTATGCAAAAGGCTACATATCTACAAATGGAATGGATATACCTTTAAAAGGCTCTTATAATCAAAATGGGATGTATAAACAACTATTAGGAATGATAAATGACTGTTGGTGTAAAACAAGCTCTTGATAAAATTTGTAATGATAATATATTTAACGATGAGTTGTACTTCATAGGAGGTACAGCTCTAGCATTTTATCTTAACCATAGAGTATCAGAGGATATTGATATAGTATCTTCAAAAACCTTGCCATACAAAAAAATTATCCCATCTATAACAAAACTAGGAGCTACAAAACTACAAGATGAAAATGTAACAGCTCTTAGAATGGTGGGATTGTTTCCTGATGAGTATATGATAAAATTTGTCCTTGATGATGTAAAGCTAGAGTTTTTTCAAGCTAATAGACCTATTCAAAAAGAGATACTATCAACTGCTACATTTACGAATTATGAAAATTCCAACTTAAAGATTCTTGATGTAAAATCTGTAGCGAAGTTAAAAATAGTTGCATTGATTATGAGAGATAAGTCAAGAGATTTATTTGATTTTGGAAGTATCTTAGAACAAGAAATACTAAGCGATGAAGAGATGATTAGTTTATTTTCTAAAATTAAAAATGAAATTAATAATGTAAAAGATATTATTGATTTTATTAAATCAAAAAAAGAACCTAAAGATGATGAATCAGTTTATCTTAGTGAGACGAATAAGATAGACTTGAGTTTTGAAGAGGTTAAAGACCAAGTGTTTGAAGGTTTAGAATATGAAAATGCATAATCTATGAAACAACATGAAAAATATTTAGAAGCATTAAAGACATTTGATGATTTTATAACTATAAAAGAATGGTCGATCAAATTTGTTGAACTATACCCTGACAAGACAAAAAATGAAGATGATTCTGTAAAAATGAGAAAAATAGAAAAAAGTATTTCATCATTAGTATCTACAGGGAAATGGTCAAATATGCTTTTAATAAATAAAAGTACAAAACCTAAAAAAATTAAATTTATAACCGATGAACAAAAAGTAGATAATATTCAGCAGGATATACACTTATCAAAGAGTCCTAAAGATGTGAAGTCAATGAATTTTAAGCATCTAATGGAATCACTTGATAATTTAGTAGATGATTATGATTTACCATATAGAGATGATCCAGCGTATATTAAAATAGAGAAAATAGATGCCTTTGAGTATTCCTCATGTATTATGTTAGAGATGGCACACAGAAATGATGTGGTTATTGATATTATTAATAAAATAGAATATGTTCAAGACCTTATGAGAGAACCAATAATAAAACTACGAACAGAGATATATGGATTTTTTAACAACTCACTTGTTGGATCAAAAAATAATTCAAATGAAAATATTCAAAAAGAACAATCTGCATTAATAAATCAAATCAATAAAAGCATTGAAAGCACTAAGTTATTATTAAGAAATATTGAACTTAAAGAACCAACAGTCGAAGATTTATTAAATAATCCAACAATAAAACCTAATGATGAAAAATTGATACAAATTATGACTCTTGATTACTTTAGTAGTAAATCTTCTTTTTTACAAAATGAATATTCTTATCTCTTAAATCTAACACAAGATAACTTTGAGAAAGAAGTAGAATTTTTTGAAGATAGTGATAGGGTTAAGAAGTTATTTCAAAATAAAAAAATACTTGATGAAAATATTCAATATCTATATAAACTAAGTGCTATTATGGAGTCTTTGCAAAATAAGTTAGCTTCAGGTTTTGATATTTATCCAAATAAGTACTATAAAGGATTAGATACTCCCTGTAGTAACAATATAAAAAAGTTTGATTTGCAAACTAGGCATCCAAGGATCCAAAAAGTATTGAAGTTTTTGCAACCAACTATTGAAAGTGCTATTCAGGAATTTAGGAAAATAAAGCAATCTGATATGAAAAAAGTAGCAGATTTATTTTTCATGTATGATTATAATAAAAAAAGAAAAAATAATAAGGATACTACTTATATAACACAAGATATAAAGTTTGAGCTCACAAAATATCATGGTATTAAATTAGATGGAATAGATGGTAGATTAACTTATGATAAGTGCACAGAACAATATGAAAAGTTTGTAGATTTAAAAGCTAACTTTAATATAGGGGAAAAAAGTATAACTGATAAAATAAGGATGATGGAGGATTTTATAGATAGTAGAGCATATAGATATCTCACATTTCAATAGTCACTTCACATGATAATAGTCTTGTCTTAAGAAAAAAAATATTCCATACCTCATTCCTGAATAACTGTAGAATTTCAATAATTAAAAAATTGAGATGGAGCAAGGTTATGTATTTAGAAGAAAAATTAGATACTTTAATAGAGAAGCAAAAAGAGCTTATAGAGATGGTAGAAATGTTTTTGCCTGATCTTACTACTGAAAAAGGGGTTATCCATTTTTTAGAGATTACAAAAAATACTTTTAACAACTATTTGAAAAATGAGCTTCTTATTGAAGGCAAACACTTTATGAAAAATGGCAAGAAAAAAGTATTTAATCCACAAGAGATAATCAAATTAAAGAAAATTGGTATTAAAGGTAAGCATAAAACAGCATCACAGCAAGACACCTTAGACTTTTTAAATAAAAAGCTAGGTATAATGAATTGTGTAGACATTTCTGAACTATAAAAGGAACAGAGATGAGTGTTAGAATGTATTCAAACAATTATGGTGTCATATATTTAGATATACGATATGGAGATGGTGAGAGGGTTCGTTCATCAACAAAGTTAAAAGATACTACAAAAAATAGGAAATTATTAGAAACAAATATAATTCCTAAAATTGAAGTCCAGATTTTAAATGGTGAATACAATCCAAGTGCTAAGCAAGATATTGTTCCAAATACTATAAAAGAGTACGGATACAGAAGTTTAAAACGCCACAAAAATAAAAGGCGTGAGCATGTTCAAGTATCATATGTTCAACATTTTGAAAATAAGATAATCCCATATTTTGGAGACACTTTAGTTCAAAATATATCAGCAATTCAATTAATGGATTGGCAAAATGAATTGATGGAAACTTGTAAAGCTTCTTCTGTAAAAAAGTATAGAACAATATTTAATGGAATTTTAGAAGATGCCTATAAAGAGCGTGTGAATGGAAAAAGATTAATACCTTTAAATCCATTTAGAGAAGTAGATGTTCCAAAAGAACGAGAAGTTTTCTATGATGATGATAGTGAAACTTTAGGTGATGGAGAAGCTAACCCTTTTCACTTGAAGAGATTGATAAATTGTTATTAAAAACAGATGGTTATTTAAAAAACTTTATTGGTATAATGTCAAGAACTGGTATGAGACCAGGTGAAATTACAGCATTACGCTGGAGTGACATAGATTTTGATAATGAGATAATCAAGATTAGAAGAACAAGAATACTAGGTAAGAATGGTCCACCAAAGAAAAAAGCATCTGTAAGGGATATCGAGATGCTTTTAGGGGTAAAAGAGTTTTTCCAAGATCAATATAAATTGACAGGAACTAACTCAATAGGCGATGTGTTTATAAATAGTAATCATAAACCATTCTATAGTCATGATATTATTGCAAAACTGTTTAAAGACTTATTAGATAAAGGTGACAAGCGTTATCTTTATCAATTAAGACACTCTTTTGCAACGATTATGATAAGTGAAGGTGAGGATATTTTATGGGTAAGTGGTATGCTTGGACATAAAAGTTCTGATATTACATTGAAGGCATATGCCAAAGTTTATCGAATCTCACATAATAAAAACGAGAGAAAGAAAAGAGCTTTATTTTTAGAAAAAAGGCACAGTTTGGGCACAGTTGAAAAACTATGCTCATAAGATGCCTTAAATAAGGGGTTAAAGGTGAAAATTAGAGTCTATTACGAAGATACAGATGCGGGTGGTATAGTATATCATTCAAATTATTTAAACTTTTGCGAAAGAGCTAGAAGTGAGTATTTTTTTCGAAAAGATAGAAAACCTATTATAGGAGATTCTCATTTTGTTGTTAGGCGTATTGAGTGTGATTTTGTAAAAAGTGCGAAATTTGCAGATGAGATAGAGGTATCTACAAAAATTGTTGAACTTAAAAAGTCATCCCTTAATATATATCAAGAGATAACAAAAGATGAAGAGATACTTTTCAAAGCTACTTTTTTATTGGTATTGGTCAATCCTCAAACATCAAAAATAACAAGGATAAATGAAGAGATACAAAAAGAGCTTATAACCCTTTTTGAAAGTTAATCCTTAGAAGTATCTAATACTTTAAATCCCTCTTCAAGGTCAAGAGATCCTTCATAAAATGCTTTTCCTACAATACATCCAGCGATATTTCCATTCTCTTTACAGTTGATGATATCGTTGATATTTTTTACTCCACCAGAAGCTATTGTATCAACTCCACTAGCTAGTGCTATCTCTTGAGTCCACTGAACATTTACACCACATAGCATACCATCTTTTGATATATCTGTACATATAATAGCATCAACCCCAGCATTTGCAAACTCTTTGGCTAGATCAGTTGCTTTCATAGTAGAGACTTCAGCCCACCCCTCAACAGCAACCATACCATCCATCGCATCAATACCAACTGCAATAGGGTATTTTGCAGCCATATCTTTTACAAACTGTGGATCTTTAACAGCGATACTTCCTAAAATAAGTCTATCAACTCCTAGTTCAATATACATCTTAATAGTCTCTTCATCTCTGATACCACCACCTAGTTCTATTTTAAGATTACAGTTTTCTCGTATTTTTTTAATCTGCTCTAAATTTGCTGGTTCTCCTGCAAAAGCACCATTAAGATCAACGATATGAAGCCACTTGCTCCCTAACTCTTCAAATCTTTTAGCAACCATCCAAGGCTCATCTGAGTAAATCTTCGCACTTTCCATAAGACCCTTACTTAGTCTTACTGCTTTTCCATCTTTTAAATCTATTGCTGGTAATATGTCCATTTAATTTTCTTCCTTTATTTAAATAAGTTTTTTAATTTTTGTTTTAGCTCATTGAAGTTTTGATGTTCTAAATTATACGGTGCTTTTGGATACATTATTCCATATAAAGCAGCCAATGGCTTCCTATTTGGTTTTAAAGTATTTAGCTCGAGACATTCTTCAATTTGTAATAAACAATGTTCTTTTTCTATTGTTTCTGCTATAAAATAATCTAAATTACGATGAAAAATATAATTATCATATATAACATCCCAGTCTAATTTATCTTTTAAATTATTAAAACACTCTTTTGATTTTTCTATTCCATTACATTTTCTATTGTCTTTTTCAAAATCACTATCAAAAATAAACAAAACTTTCGTTACTTTTTCTTTAATGATTGGCGTAATATTAATATAGCTATCAATATTTAAAAGTTTAGATTTATTATTCATTTCAGTGATATAGTCATCAAAATTAACATTTTCTTCAAAAGTTATATCTCCATTCTTTTTGAGAAAAAGAAATAGTTTTATTATAAATTTTTTATCCTCTTCACCTTCAACAAAAATTCTTACCATCCTCTTATCTCATGATTTTGTTCTATTTCAGATTGAATCATTTCATAATTATATACAATAGATTTCAATTCATTCTTTTTATTTCTTCCAAGTTCGATAAAACATATATCATCTTTATCAATCTCTTTTGATTCTTCAAGCTTCTTAGATACTCTAGCATATGACTCTATACACTCTTTAGAATGTGTAGTTGCAAATACTTGTACATTTTGTTCTTTTGAGATTGTTAAGATTATTTTCCATAAATTATCAAACAATGAGTAATGAATACCATTTTCAATTTCATCTAAAAAAATAATCTTACTCTTGTTTAAATAAAGTGATAAAATTATCAGGATAAATTGTTTTAAACCATCTCCAAATTCAGATAAAGAGATGTGGTTATCTTCTTTAAGTAACAATACCTTATCTTTTATTACATCAATCTCTTCTATATTAAAATTGCTTAATAATAAACTATTTAATTCTTTCCATTTTTTTAATAGCTTAATATCATCAATAAAATCTATAATATTATTTTGTCTTAAACTTGTTTGTGAAATAAAAGAATTATTTTTTATCTCTAAAGGCTTATTTTTACCTTTATAAAATTCTTTAAGCTCTAATATTCCATTATCATAATTTTTACTTGGAATATAATATAAACTCTGTTCCATATTATCATTAAATATATCTAATTTAAGTGAACAAAACTTATTATTTATTTTAATTATTGAATTATCAAATTTAAATTCAAAACTATTAGTATCTTCAATTATTTCAAACTCTTTTAAAGGATTTCTATTTAATTCTAAGACTAATAAAGAATGAAAAAAGTTTTTTTCACTTTCTGTATTAATTCCTAAATAACAAGCCTCCATCAAAGCAGTCTTACCAACATTATTTTTCCCACCTATTAGATTTACTCTTTTAAAACCTTCAGCTTTAAAGTTTTTGAAACATTTGAAATCTTTTATCTCTATATATTCTAATAAATGGTTTTCTGACATCTTACAACTCCATAAAATTTTTAAGTATTTTTATCCCATTGTCATGTGACTTTTCGGGATGTGGTTGAAATCCGTAAATATTTTCTTTTTGTACTGAACTTGTAAAATCATATCCATAGTGTGTAGTACCTATAGAGTATTTTTCTTCTGTTTGCACATGAAAAGAGTGTACAAAGTATAAATATGGATTTTCTAATCCCTCAAATAGTTTAGCTGGTTTATGAAACAGTTTATTCCATCCCATATGTGGTACTTTGTGATCATCCATATCCATTTTTGATTTATCAAAAGCTACAACTTTTCCAGGAATCAAACCCAAACCTTTTGTGAGTCCAAACTCTTGTGATGATTCAAATAATAGTTGCATACCTAAACATATACCAATCATAGGTTTACCACTAGCAGCAAACTCTAAAACAGCTGTTTTCATACCTGTTTGTTCAAGATGTTCCATAGCATCTGCAAATGCACCAACACCTGGAAGTATAACTTTATCGTATTTTTTTACTTTTGAGGGATCACTTACTATGTCTGCTTTTGCACCTATTAGTTTACAAGCATTATACACACTTGCTAAGTTTCCCATATTATAGTCTATTATCGCTACCAATATCTTATCCTATATTTTATTTTTTTGGATTTTATCATACTTTAGCATCACTTAGGGTTAAAGCAAATAGTACAGTGCATCCATTTTTTTCCAAGATATCTTTTGCTTCAAGTATTGTAAGTCCTGTAGTAACTAAATCATCTACTAAAATAACTTGAAGATTTTTTTCACCCGTATAGATAAAATCTCTTCTATTCTTTTTTCTAAATTCTAAATCTTTACCAGCATATTTTATAATATTTGTTGCTTTTAGTGTATTGTAAATTGGTGTAATATTGTGTGATTTTAGATGTTTTGCTAAAATAGCTGTTTGAGAAAACTCATGTCTTGTGTGATCATCTATAGGTATTGCATAAATTTTTTGATCAAATAAAAAGTTTTGAGCAAATTTATTAAATGATAACTTTGCTAATATATTAAAAACTCTATCACCATAAAATTGATATTTTGTATTTAAAAAGTTTTGAATCTCTTCATAATTATAAAAACTGTATACAAAAAAATCTTTTTTTAATTCTCTTGTATGAAAAATAGGCAAAAGAAAATTATTTTGACAAGTTTTACAAATAATATTTATAGATAAATTTTCACACGATATACATCTCATAAAAAACATTATATAGTATATTTGTATAAATTTAATATAAGTATCATTTGATAATCTTCGTTTACTAAACAATTAAGGAAAAAAATGAATACAATAACAGTAGATAAAGAGTGTGGGTGTTTTAAAAGAAGTGCTTATGAAAATAATATAAGTTTTGAGTCAAAAGATGATGCGTTGATGCAAGCAAATTTAATGGTAACACATATGAATACAAAATTTTGTGGAAAACATGGATTTGAACTATCAGAAGATGGGGATAATTTTCTTATTAGTATGGGTGAACCACAAAAAAGTGGCGGATGTTGCGGTGGTGGACATTGTTCATAAAATAGCATAATAATTAAAAATATCAGTATCAGCTAAAAAGTATAAATATTTTGATAAAATATTTCTAAAAAAGAATAGAGAACAAAATGAAATGTACTTTTGATTATGTTATAGTTGGTGCTGGTATTAGTGGTTGTAGTGTAGCTTATGAGCTTTCAAAATCTACTAAAAACATACTTTTAATAGATAAACTACCAAATATCGCTTCTGGAGCTTCTGGTGCAGCAGGGGCATTTTTATCTCCACTTTTAGGAAAACCAAACTATTTTAAAGATTTAGTTGCTAATTCTTTAAGATATAGTACTAAATTATATAAATCAACTTTCCCTAATATTATTGCAAACTGTGGTACTACCAGAATACCAAAAAATATTGAAGATCAAGAAAAATTTAAAGACTATATACCTCATATGGATTTTTCATACCAAAAAGAGAATGATGGTTTTTTATTTCATATTGGTTCAGTTGTTAATAGTTTTGGTGTTTGTAAAATGATGACAACAAGCTTTTCAAATCAACAAAGTAAAGTTGAAACAAAATTTAATTATGATGTAAAAGAGTTGTCATATGAAAATGAGATATGGACTTTAAACAATGAATATCAAGCAAAAAATCTTATTTTAACTACAGGAGCTAGTATTGATCTATTGGATGAATTTTATTTAAAAATTAGACCTGTTTGGGGGAGAAGGATTGATATTAAAACATCAACAAAATTAGAACACAACTACCATAAAGATTGTTCTATATCAAAAAGTTTTAAAATAGATGAAAATATATATCAAGTCTCAATAGGGGCTACTCATCATCGAGATTTTGATGGAATAAAAGATATAGATGAGGAAAATAAGAAATTATTGGAAAAAGCACAAAAAATTGTAGAGTTAAAAGATGTTGAAATAACAAAAAACTATGCAGGAGCTAGGGCTTGTAGTATTGATTATCTACCTATTGTTGGTGAAGTTATAGATAGTAAAAAAACATTAAAAGAGTTTCCTTATATGAAAAAAGGAACCCATGTGGACCCTAAAAGATTCAGTAGATATAAAAATTTATATTTATTAAATGGTGTTGGTGGTAGAGGATTTGTTTTGGCACCATATTTAGCAAAACAGTTAGTGGATCATTTATTAAAAAACACAGCAATTGATGAAAATATAAAAGTTGATAGACTATTTTCAAGAGAGGTAAAAAGGGAGTCTAGTGAATAGTATAGCACAAGTTTTAAAACTAATAGTTTTAAGTATAGTTGGGTTAGTTGCATTGACATATTTTACAGTTGACGCTCCTAAAAAAATAGAAAAAAAAGCAATAAAATTATCTGATTTGCCAAAAACTGTTGAGTTGCTTGGTTATGATGATAGTAAATTTACTACAAATAGTATAATAAAAAAAGGCACCATTATATTTGTTGGAAATCATGAGTCAATTGTACTTGCTAATAAGTTAGAGAGTATGTTGAATTTGAAAAAAGGTGAGTTTGTAATCGTATCAAATATATCTGATGCTCCTTGGTTTATAAAAAGATGGCAAGCATATGAAAAAAACATCACTTTAAAAGGTGAAAAACATCTTCCTTGGATATATGATAAAAATGGAGCAATGAGAAATTTTTTACAAGTACCAACAAGTGATTCTGTTAAGTATTTTGTTTATAAAGTTAGAGATAATGAAAATATTGAAAAAATATATAATGGAAAAGTTAAGTTTGGTACACTGGATGGGGCTATGAGTGATAAAGAACAAGAAGAAAATTTACAAAAAGTTATTGATATATTAAAAAGTGTATCTAAATAAGCTCTATATAAAATAAAAAGCTTATTTAATATCACTATTTATTCATCAAGTAATCTATCTTGCATCTTTTCGCAGGCTTTTTCTAATAATCTTGTATCTAGACCATAATCTGTAGCTTTAGATATACCATCTTCAACAAAGTTATCAGAAATAGGGTCAATTATATTACATATAGTTTTAACTACATTAAGTACTTGTGCCTCTTTTTTATATTTGTTTGGACAATTATCTAAATCATCAGAA
>JAYEJC010000026.1:0-2333 GCA_034660335.1 Campylobacterota bacterium | reverse complement strand
AATATTGAAAAGGGATTTGATAAACATTTTGATGTAATTTATGAAAATATTTTAAAAAATAACTAAGGATAAAATAGATGGAAATAAAAAAATTAGAAAAGAAATTAAAAGATTTTAAAGCTGAACAACAACAGCAGAAGTTAAGAGGACTGAATAATTATAATATAATGGGAGTGCTAAGAAAATTACATGCTGAAGTTGGGATGCACTCAAACTTTATATATTCACTTTTAGATATAAATGGAGATCATTTTCAAGGTGATTTATTTGCTAAATTATTTGTAGTACATGTTTTAAATATTGATAACTTTGGAGAAATCCTCGATGTTCAAATGGAAAAATCAACATTTAATAACAGAAGGATTGATTTTACTATAAAAAGTGATAAATATTTTATTGGTATTGAGATGAAAATTTATGCAAGTGATGAAAAAAATCAAATATCAGATTATTACATTGATTTGGATAAAGAAGTAAAGGACAAAAGAAATCCAAATAAAAATGCGAAAGTTAAAATTTATTATTTAACATTAGATGGCAAAAAAGCATCACACAATAGTTATCAAGACAAGCCATATACTTCAATTTCTTTCAATAAAGAAATATTGAATTGGTTACAAAAATGTCAAAAACAAGTATCAAATATAACAAACCTAAACAATGCTATTGGATATTATACTGATGTTGTAGATATGCTAGTTGGAAAATATACATCCCCAATCAAAGAGTATAAAGATTTCTTTTTAGATAAAGATATGTATGAATGTTATAAAGAAAATGAAAAACATTTTAACGATGATTCTATTAAAAATGGGTTTAAAGAGGCTCAACAAATACTTTACAATGCTTTTTATAAGCGACTAATATCACCGATAATTAAACAAAATGATAATATAATCTTTGATCATTATGATATTAAAAATAAAAAAATTGTTTTAAATATTTATTCGTATTATGAAATTTGGATTATTTTATCAAGTAATGCTTTTAAATCTATTGGTATTAGACCTGCATATAATATTCAATGGCAAGGTAATAATGGTTTAACATTAGCTTTAGATAATGCAAATAAATTTTTATCTTCAAATGAATCTCTTAAAGATTATATTATTGGTAAGAAAAAAGGTGTTGATTTAAATGAAAATATAATAATCCCTCATGATAAAGTTTCTAATTTATTTTTATCACTTAAAAATGAAGTTGAAAAACTAGACAATAATATCATTGTGGAGACACAAAACCATATAACTATCATAAAACAAGCATTAGAAGAAAAATGAAACAAAACACAATAGCACTAATTTTTGATTTTGATATAACACTTAGTCCAAATTTTCAACAAAAAGTTTTATTTGACCATTGGAATATGAGTGAAGATGAGTTTTGGACTAAAAGTCGTGCAAACCAAGCTAATGGTTACGATATGGAACACTCATATCTAAAAACACTTATAGACTTAGGAAATGAAGATGATAAATACAAACTATCAAATGATGACTTATATCAGTTTGGTAAGCAAGTTGTATTATACGATGGTCTTAGTTGTAAAGATGGACAAAAAAGTATATTTGATGACTTAACAGATATACTAAAAGAAGATAGATATAAAGAGCATGATATAAAACTTGAGTGTTATTGTATAAGTGGTGGATTAACTCCTATGATAAAAGGTGCATTGGAAGCTAATAAAATAGATAAATATTTTCAAGATATATTTGCTTGTAGTATGGATGAAGACAAAGATGGATATATCAACTTTCCAAAAGAAACAGTTGGGCATACTATAAAAACTCAAAAGTTATTTATGATAAGTAAAGGTGTACTTCCATCTCTTAATTCAAATCCAAATGACGTAAATAAACTTATCACTTCATATCGAGTACCATTTGAAAATATGATATTTTTAGGAGATGGACAAACAGATATACCAGCTTTTTCACTTTTAAATCAATATGGTGGTACATCAATAGCAGTATATAGAGAAGAAAAAAATGAAGATGGTTCTATAGATGAAAAAGCAACATCAAAAACTTACGAAGCAGGATATAAACTAGCAATAGAATCAAAAAGAGCAGAACAACTTTTAAGTGCAGATTATAGTAGTGGTAAACCTTTAAAGATGGCACTATTGCATAATGTTAGAAAAATAGCTGATAAAATCGTGCTAGAATTTAAAAAACAGACATAAAGGTGTCAATCCACTCCTTTATGAGACCACTGCATAACCCCAAACACCCCATCAATCTCAATTTTCAAATTTTTTAAAAATATTTCTCATAAATTATTATTTCAAATTTATTTTTATCCTTAATTCTAATTGAATTTACTCTAGT
>JAYEJC010000025.1:0-2350 GCA_034660335.1 Campylobacterota bacterium | reverse complement strand
CTTAATATAAGTTGAGTAGTATTTTCACTAGAATTTTGCCACTCATCCATAATAACAATTGCCCCACTTAAAGTTCTACCTCTAGCTTCACCTGGCCATAACATATCTATTTGATATTTATCGATTAATTCTTTTGTTTTTGATTCTATTGCTTCTTTGCTATTTATGTTTTCACTCTTTTTTAATTGTTTTTTTGAAATAAATTCTAAGGTATCATATAGTGCCATATTGTATATTCTAAATTTTTCATCATTACCAGCTAAATAACCTATATCAGCACCTTTGTCTAAAGACTCTATAGAATTTCTTACATAGACAATTTTTTCATATTTCCCTAAATCTATTAGTCGCATAGCAGCACAAATGCTCATAAGAGTTTTTCCTGAACCAGCTTTTGCATCTACTACAATGATATTGTATAAATTTGATAACATAGCTTTCATATAAAATTTTTGTTTTAAATTTACAGGTTTTATCATACTACCTTTAAAATCATTTTCATTGATGACATTTATTTGGTTATTTGATACTATTGCAAACTCTTTATTCCCATCTTGACTGTGAAATTCATAACAAAAATTTCCTAATTTATAATCTTCATCAACTTCATTTATATCTCTTAAATTTAAACTATTAAATTGCGAAGAGTCCAGTTGATATGTTTTTACAAATTCAAATTTTGGGACTTCACTTTTATCATTATGCAAGGTTTGTGTTTTGATATTGGCAAAAAGTGCAAAGGTTCTAGCGTAAATATCAAGAGATAAAAATACAATTTGAACCCCTTTATAATACTTTTGTGCTAATGATGCTGCTTCTATAATTCTTTTATCGTTTGATTCTGATAAATTATGTTGCTCGATTTGAGTTTCATATTTATCTTTTGAAATTATATGAATATTTAGTGTGTCGTTGGTGAGTTTTACAACTTTATAACCTTTTTTATAATCCACCTCTTTTACTTTTGTTGTAGCTAGTATTCTTGCAAATTGCCTAGCGTGATAACCGATGTCTGTAAATATTTTTTTCTTATCTTCCAATTCAAGTAAAACTGTTTCAGGAATAACGATCGTATTTGTTTTATTGTCTGATATATCTGTAAGATTTTTGATATCTTGAAGGATGATATTTGTATCTAATACATAGTATTTTTGTGTCATAAATTACCTTTTTTAAGTTGAGATAATTTTATAATATCTTGATAACATCATAGTTACAGTAGTATACAAAATCTCTAAGTTTTATTATCATAAAATTTAGGAATCTGAATTTAAAATTATGTTTTTTAACTTTATAGTTTCATATATTTAAAAGGCTATTAAGGCAAAGGCAACTCTATAAAAAATTCTATTCTTTGAGAATAGAACAACGATAAACACCTATGTACAACGACTTTTAACAAAACTTAAAACTCCTTTTCATAGTTGAATATACTTAAAATGTTATAGGTATTTAACCCACATCTTCAAATCTTAGACAAAGTATATCTACTATTTTCTTTTGGGTAATATAATTATCAATTGAAGTTAATTTTTTAATTAATCTATTTTTTGAGATAGTTCTAATTTGCTGACAAAGTAAAATTGATGGCTTTTCAAGTTCATCTTGTAATAATAATTCATTTGGATATATCTTTCTTCCATCTTTTAATGATGTTATTGGGATGATTGTAACTACATCAAGTAAGTTTTCATAATTATTTGAAATAATCAAAACTGGTCTTTTTCCAAATTGCTCTCTACCAACTGTAGGATTTAAGTCAGCTAAATATAGATCATATTGATTCATTTTAAAATCTGCTCATCTGAGTATTGAAACTCATTTTCAATACTCTTCATATCTTGAAGATATAACTCATCTTTTGAAGCTTCAATCATAGCTAATTTATATTGCTCTTTCTTTTGTTTTTCTATTAAAAGCTGTAAAGCATTTGATACCAATTCTGAAAATGATTGATATTGATTTATAATATGATTTAGTTCTAGATTATGAAATAAATCATCTTTTATTGCTACTGTTTTTCTTACCATAATTAAACTCCTTAATATTAGTAATATTTAATTCATACTTTTATCATACCATAATTATTTAAGAGTTTGTTAAAATTTAAGATTTAGAAATATTGACCTATAACGCTTAAAGTGAGGGACACGGCGATATTATGCAAGATATATTCGGTCTTTAATATATCTATTTTGACACGATAAAAGCTCAAATAACCGCCAGTATAGCCTTGTTTCTTATCATTAAATACCCATACTTATCTAAAGTTATCTAATGTTCCCCAATCATCCCTATTCATGGGGTTTGTGTAAGAAAGTGTTTAAGTAAAGTTATCTATACTTATCTA
>JAYEJC010000024.1:0-2371 GCA_034660335.1 Campylobacterota bacterium | reverse complement strand
AAATATATTTTAACTCAAATACCAATTTATAGAGATAAAAATAAAAGTCTTGAAGAGTTGTTGCCTTGGAATGTTAAGCTAGATTAGATTTAGGTTATAGAGTATCAGACTTGGTGGGTACTATTATATCAAGTATGCTGATGAGTTTAACTATTTTAAAGATACTCAATTTGAGAAAGAGTTTGCTTTAGATAATGAACTAAAACCGTATGAGTTAAAAAACAAAGATGATAAAAACTATTTTATAAAAGGTTTTATAGATAGATTTGATAATCTTGAAGATACTATAAATATAGTAGATTATAAATCTAAAAAAGTAAAAAATAAAGACAAAGAAAAACAAGAGGAAGTAGATACTCAAAAAGATGTACAACTAGCGCTTTATATTCTATATACAAAACAACAGTATCCAAATAAGATATATGATTCTTATTTGCTTAGTTTCAAAGGCAATGATAAAGGTGTAGCATTCTCAAGTTTGAGCAATGATGGTGCTTATAGTGATGAATATGAAGAAGATTTAAAACAATTGATTTTTGATACAAAGCAAAGTATTGAAGATGGTGAATTTGGATTTAATAATAGTGATGAAAAGATGTGTGGGTATTGTGATATTAAGAATATCTGTCATGAGAGTGTTTTGAGTAAATCATAAAATAGATTTTATGATTTTATGCAATAATCATAAAAAGTAGTTAAGGAAATAGTATGAATTTGGATTATTTCACTAGAAAACAAGAGTTATTATTAAATAAACTAGATACAACATACATCAGAGATAAATATTTTAATATCTTAAGTTGTCTTGACATATTGGGGTAGTATAATATTTGAAGTTGGTGGAAAGGGTAAAAAATTTATACAAATAAAAGATATAGAAAATAGTTTTATAGCTGTAGATATTGATTTTAGTACTACGAATAATAAAGTTCCACTTTGGTTGTTTGGGTTGTTGGATGGGTAGAGTTTTTTAACAATATCAAGTTATGATAACGCAGGTTATCATAACAAAGGTTTTTATAACTAAATTTTACAATAGGGAAAAAGAGTTATCTGTCTTAACAAAAGCTGACAAAATAAGAAAACAGAAATATAATTCATAATTAATTATTAAATTACTATAATAAGAAATATAATTCATATTTAGGATATAAATTGACACTAAAAGAACTCGGAATTGAGATAAAAACTTTACGCAAAGAGAAAAAATGGTCACAAGATGATATGGAGAAATACTCAGGTATCACTAAAAGAACTATATCTAAAATAGAAAATGGCTTTATTGATGAAGTTGGAATTAAAAAAGTTGAAACTATATTGGACCTGCTTGATATGGAGTTTGCATTAAGAGCAAAAGGGAGACCGAAAACACTTGAAGAGTTACAAAATGAGAGATAACTTAAAAGCATATATCAATAAAACTCATAGTGGTACTTTAGCTTACGAAGATGATAAATATGTATTTAATTATCTTGAAAAATCTAATGATATAGTAAGTCTTACTATGCCACTTAGAGCTTCTAGTTGGGATAGTAAAAAACTTCATCCTATATTTCAAATGAATATGCCAGAGGGTGCACTTAAAGATGCTATAAAAAATCATTTTCAAAAATACAAACTATGACTGATATAAATTTCCTAAAGCTTATTGGTCCATATATGTTGGGTCGTGTTAAATTTGAAAAAATAGTAGATGAAAATGAAAAGCTTGAGCTAAATGATATACTTACATCACAAAAACTAAATCTATTTGATGAATTGATGGATAGATTTGCTATAAAATCTGGAGTATCAGGGGTACAACCAAAACTACTACTAAAAGCACACAATAAAACTCAAAACATAATACAGTTGGATTTGTAAGTGGAGTATGCTCTGAGGATAAGAGATGGGAGTTTAATCAACAAATGAAAGAGTCGTTAAAAAATCCTAAAAATGATTTGGGAGATTAGAATATCTTTAATAAAATCAAGTTATAGTAACAAAGGATATTATAATTAGGATTTTTATTACTATCATTGAATGATGTTGAATCGATATAAGGGAAATAATGAATTTAAATATAGAAAAAATGGGATAAAAATATGACTTGTGAAGAACTACTAAGTTTGAGAGAAAACTACCAATTTGAGGCTAAATCAGCTCAAGGAAGAAGTGGCAACGGTGAAGTGCCAAAAGATATGTGGGAAAGTTACAGTTCTATGGCAAACACAGATGGCGGAAAGATAATTTTAGGTGCAAAAGAGAGACAAGATGGTAGCTTGGAACTTTTGGGTATAAAAGATATAGATAAAGTTCAAAAAGATTTTTGGACCACTATAAATAATCCTATGAAAATAAATCAAAATATCTTAAGTGATAGTGACCTTGA
>JAYEJC010000023.1:0-2433 GCA_034660335.1 Campylobacterota bacterium | reverse complement strand
ATATAGAGTATGATATAAAACTTAATTGCTAAGGCTGATATATGAGTCGAATAGCTAAAGAAAAAGCAGAAACAAAAGATAAGAAACATAGAGGAACTATTGTTCAAATTAGCAAAATACTAAACAACATCATAGATGGTAAACTAACTACATCTTTACTTGATAATCTATTGAAGATTGATAATAAAGAGCTCGTAAGTTATGGAAAGAATATTAAAGAGTATGACGGTGTGGATGAATATCTAAATATAGATAGATATAACCTTGCTATCAATATTTTAGAGGAATCTTCAGTAGCCACGGAAGTACTACAGCTTTTTAATACAATTCCACAGGATAATGAAGATATATCAACTCGGTTGGTTAGGCATACCCCAAAGAAGATAGATATTGAAGATTTGGATTTAATCCAGCTGTATACAGCAGGAAAAGTTAGGGAAAAGCAAAGACAAATAGTATTTGTAAATCATATAGGCGACAGCTTTTTTATGAAAGATGAAGCTTATTTAGATTTATTAAAACATCAAGGTGAAACTCGCTTAGTAAAAAAGTACAATAAAGAGAAAAAAGGTTATATCGCTGGAGAAGTTCTCGCTTGTGTTACTCTTGAAGATGACTACTATCATTTTGTACTAGTGTATGGTTCTCAACAGCAAATCATTAAGAAAGCTAAGAATATAATCGATAAGCATGAGTATAAAATTCTAAAAGATACTGTAGATGAGTATAGACACATACTACAGAGAGAAAAAAAAGAGAATGAAAAATTTATTGAGCTATTAAGCGAAGCTGATCATAATGTACGAAAACGATTTGATATTGATCTCAAAGCTTGTTTAAAAGATATGGAGATAAAAAAGAAAACAAATAAGTAACCAGCAAAAAACTTGCTTTTTGCCACCACTTTTTCTAACAATAAAATAATCTTGTTTTAAACAAGAAATATTTTATTAGGAAATTACCATGGTAATTACATTTTACAACACTAAAGGTGGCTCTACTAAAACTAGCCTTGCAACTTTGTATAGTTATTTATACAACTATCCCATTCTCACAAATGATACTTTAAATTATGTATATCAAGATGAAGAACTCTTAGATACAAAAATTTATAAATTGGGAGCTAAAAAGAATAGTTTAAATCCTGCTATCTTCAAGGCTAATGAAAATCTAATCTGTGATTTATCTTCATCTATGAGTATCTTAGATAGTAAGATACCTGCTATTTTGAAAAAAACAGATATTTTAGTGGTTCCTACTCTTACAGACAACAATTCACTCTTAGTAACTGCAACAACACTCAAGATGGTTCAAAAATATGTACAGAACATACACATAGTTGTAAGTCGTATAGAAAATAAAAGAGATTTTGAGTATGCAAAACAGTATTTTAAACATCTCAACCTCCCTATTCATGCCATTAAAAAGACTAGGCTATTTCACCGCCTATCCCAACACGGTTATGAACTTTTTGAACAGATACACAATACAAATGCTGAGTGGCAACTAAAGAAAACACTCAAAGAGATAGAAGTAGTTTTTGAGGAGATTAGTAATGTTTGATGAAAATACTTTTGAAAAATTAGAGAGTAAGTTAGGAGGTACACCAGTTAAAGCAGAGAAAAAATCTCGTTTTACCTTACATCTAAACTTGATGGAGCGAATGATTCTAAATAAATTAGCACACGAAAGTGGCTTAAGTAATAGTGCCTACATAAGATTTATGCTTCGTCAATCAGAAAAAGAAAAGTACAATCGCCAATAACGATTGTACTATTTTTTGTGGGTAGTTTTGGGTTTGACCCTTGCTACTCTACATCTCTTCAGCATATATCAATTTATATGCAAAAAAATTTAACCATTCTTATATTAAAAAAATAAAACTAAAGGAGAAACCCATGTATAAGTTGTTTATTGACTCTATTACTTTAAAAATTGATTATCAATTGTCAAACAAACTGTATGATTATGAAAGATTGATATTTTATTTAAAAGCTAATGGATACAAAGAAGAAAATAGTGTAAATAAAAAATTGCTTAATAAGTTTAAAGGTATGTATCTTGTTAGAGATATAGCTCAAAATAACTTACTAAATATATTTTCATTTACTGATAATCCTACTAATTCTACACAGTTAATCTATGTTTATGCCCTTAAGCATGGAATGTATATTGAATGTAATGGCTTAGTTCAGTATGGTAAAGATTATCGAAAAGAAAAATTCACTTTACTCCATCTATTATGGAGTAAATTTGACTGCAGTATCTCTAAAATAGATGTAGCTATAGATATAGAAGCAAAATTTGAGAATATATCTGTTTATGATAAAAACTCAAATATTCTACCTCTATATGAACAAAAATCAAACACTAATATTCACTACTATAAGATAAAAAATAAACTGCAACGAAAATTAAAATCTTATAGTAAAA
>JAYEJC010000022.1:0-2443 GCA_034660335.1 Campylobacterota bacterium | reverse complement strand
GAATCGCGACTTTAGTCGTGACTCCTTTTTCTTGTAATTTAAAGTGGTATAGAAAAAATTTTAGGTGAAAATCTCAAGTTTATTTTCCTCTTCTGGGAATAATATTAATTTTTAGAGGTACCCTTAAGTATTTATAAACTTAAATTAATGTAAAATTATAAATGTTTATTAAAAATTTTATAAAAAAAGTTCAAGATACTATTGATAAAAATGCAACTATACAAGATGCAGTAAATATAATGTCAAAAAACAAACTTCATCACATCATAATCATTGATAACAAAAAACCTCTAGGTATCATAACAGAAAAAGATATTGTAAAATTATATAAAAACAATATTAACTTTAATGCATTAGCTATAAAATATGCAAAAAAAGAGATAATCTCTTTGCATAGTACTAGACTACTTCAATACGCTCTTGCTATTATGGTAGACAACAACATAAGAAAAATAGTGGTAGTAAACACTAAAAATGAATACTTAGGTTGTATAGAACAAGAGGATTTGATGTATCGCTTTGAAGAGGAGCTTCATACTCAAGAAACAAATATTGAGGATCTTTTAAATACAAAAGAGGAAGCTTTAGTTATAGATCAAAATGAAAGTTTACAATATGCTGTTGATATGATGTCTGTTTATGGAGCTACTTCTATTCTTATTAGTATAGATAGAAGAGTCAACGGTATAATCTCTGAAAGTGATATAGTAAAACTTGCTCAAAAAAATATCGATCATAGTTTAAAGGTCAAAGAGTTTATGCACTCTCCTATTATCACTATAAATCAACTAAATAGTGCAAGTAATATGATAGCTATGATGAAAGAAAACAATATAAGAAGAGTTGTGGTTCATTATGATAAAAACAACACTTATTATGTACTTGATTCAAAAGATATAGTAAATAACCTAAAAGGAAACTATACTAAGTTTTTAGAATCAAAATTATTTGATACAAGAGATACTTTTAATGTACTTTCAGAATCAATAATAGAGATAATAGATCTTGATGATGAACAAGTAATATACTGGACAAACTCTATTACTAAACACTCTTTTGATATAAACATAGATGATAATATCACCGAAATAATACCAAAAAAACTTTGGAATAAAATACATAAAACACTAGTACAAGAGAAAGTGATATTTGAAACAATAAATATAAAAGATAGGTATTTTAATCTAAAAGGTCACTATGGTACTATATTGGATAATAATATTATTAAATTATTTTTATATGATATTACAGATATTACCAATCTAAATAACCAGCTAATAGAACAAAATAAAATACAAAAAAAACTCCTTTTCGAACAACAAAAAATGGCTCAAATGGGTGAGATGATAGGTAATATAGCTCACCAATTTAAACAACCTTTGAGTACTATCTCTGTTGCTAATACTAGTATCCAATTAAAAAAAGAGTACGGTATATTAGATGATGATACTTACGATGAACTTTCAAATAGTATCAATAACAATGTAGAATATTTAGCTGTAACTATAGATACATTTAAAAACTTTTTAAAAGAAAAAAAAGAGTTAAGGACAATTATACTAGAGGATAGAATCAAAACCACTCTTAATATAGTTACTCCTGTATTAAAAAACAACAAAATAAAACTAATAAATAATATAGACTATGAAAAACAAACAAAAATTAGTATGGTTTTAGGTGAATTAGATCAAGTAATTATAAACATAATAAACAACGCAAAAGATGCACTAATAGAAAATAAAATAGAAAATCCAAATATCATTATAGATTTAACTACTATAGATGATAAAATAATCATAACTATACAAGACAATGCAAATGGTATACCAAATACAATTATTGATAAAATATTTGATGAGTATTTTACTACAAAAGATTTAAAAAATGGTACAGGTCTTGGACTTTATATGAGTCGCAAAATCATAACAGATAGTCTAAAAGGTGAGTTATTAGTGGAAAACACAAAAAAAGGCGCAAAGTTTATTATAACGCTTCCGTTGTTCTAATATCACTTTAACTAAGGGCTTTAGGAAACACCTATTTTTCATTGTTCCAAAACTTAGCCAAGATTGTACTAATTAATTTAGTAAAATAGAACCTCTCAACTTTTTCTCACTCTTAACATATTTAGCATATGTTTGAAGTGTGATATTTGCATTTTTATGACCTAGCATTGAAGCAACCCAAAGTATATCTTCACCTGAGCTTATCATCATAGATGCAAAAGTATGTCGCATATTATATAAAATTCTATATTCTAGATTTAGAGTATTTAAAACTTTTTGCCAGTATGTAACTGATATTTTTGTAGCTGAATATATAATGTCCTCCTTTGTCAAGACCACTTAACTTAACATTCTTATTCCATAAGCCTACGATACTTTTTGTAACAATTTATTATCTACATTATTAATAGCTTTAAAATATATCTCATTTGGTGTTT
>JAYEJC010000021.1:0-29331 GCA_034660335.1 Campylobacterota bacterium | reverse complement strand
CATCAAAAAAATTAAAAAATCCAAACTTAGAAATAATATAATAATCACATTGATCTAAAATATTTTTTCCATTATCTTTAAACATCAAAACTTTATTATTTAAATTTTCTATTAGTTCATTTCTCTCTTTTATTGTCGATGTTTGGTTTTCAATTGTTTTTAATAACAATGCTCTTTTGTTATAAAGTTCATCAACTTTTGATATACCAATACGCATACTATTATTTACCATACTATCTATCATCTTATCCGCATAGTATATAAACTTAGTATAAGTCATATATCCTTTTTTTTTAATAATCTTATCTTTATCAAGATTTATATTCTCTAATAAAATTTTCAAGTCATTATCAACTATTTGCTCTATTCTTTTAATTGTAAACTCTTTATAAAAATCTTCATTATAGTCAACCATTTGATTTATAATCATTCTATAAAACTCTTGTTGTTTTCTTGTCATATCACTTCACCTCTAAAACTTCAGCATCTATTATATCATCAGTTTTATGATTTAACATAAAAGTACCATCTTTACTATCAATTTTATAGAGTAAAATCTCCTCTTTATTAAAATCAGGATGTATAACTTTTTGCCAGCCTATTCCAGGTATTGGTATACCTTTCCAATAAAAGTCATCAAGCCAATTTATACCTTTTTCAAACTCAAGCCAATCTTTTATACGGTCACTTACATCTTTTGCTTTTCTAAAATCCCATCTATAATCTTGTTTCTCTTTTGCTTTTTTACTTATATCTTTTGGTTTAAACTGTTTGTGATGAATACACCAGTTTTCCCAAACTTTATCCCAAGACACCTTTAGATCACCAGTACCTAAATAGTGGTTTTTAAATTTTATAAATTCTAAATCAATTGAACCTTTATCGATATACTCTTTTGCAAACTCTTTCATATTTGTTGTCAAACTCATATCATCTTTTATAGTTGTTTTAATTAAATGACTTTTATATTTATTATTATTTAAAACCCATCGTTTCCAAACAGCACCCCAATCACTATTTGTAATAGCTTTACTTTGATAATATAGTTTAAAATCATCAAACATATCATCAATATTTTGAACAAACTTAGATTTTGCAAATGATCTTAATTCGTATGTCAAAGAAAAATCTAAAGGTATAGTAGTAGATTCTACCTTTTTTGGTTTATCATTTGGTTCAATAGGTATATAAAAATCACAAAAATCAACATCTCTACTTTTTTCACTATTTAAAGATACACCATCAAAAACATTGTCATTTGTTGTTTTATATATAGGTACTTTATTTGTGTTTAATTCTATTTTTGATAGTGTATTTTCAACAAGAGTGTTTAATTTTATCTCTAAGATATCTTTAGTAAGATAAATAGACTCCAAATCCATGGAATCTATCTCTTTTAGTAATACCTTTTTTAATTTATTTTTAATCGTATCCATCAACTATGGGTGTGGTATTTTAACTTTAGAATTTAATAAAAAACCAACAATAACTATTAAAAGTAAAATTATATATTCAGCTGGAATACCAAACAATATAGGAAAAAAATCAAACAACCAAATAATATAAATAAGCCATAATAAAATAGCTCCCAAAGGTGTAGGGACACCTACAAAATGTTTAGCAACATTGCCATCATCAGAGTTAATATTAAACTGAATAAGTCTTCTTAGTCCAGATATTATATAATAAACAAAAGTTGCAAATATAAATAAAGTATTTAGAATTAGTTCATTACCATCAAAAATTGCAAAATATAAAAACATTGAAGGCACAATCACAAAAGATAAAAAATCAGCAAATGAGTCAAGCTGAATACCAAATTGTGTTGATAGATTATATTTTCTTGCTATTTTACCATCTATAATATCAAAAGCACCACCCATCCATGCAAATAATGCTGCCCCAAAAAACTCCCCATGAGTTATAAAATATATAGCTAATATACCTGCTGATATATTAAAAAATGTAACAATATTAGCTAAGTTAAAATGATTGTTTTTGTCAAATAAAAATGTCATATTGTGTATTGATTCCTTCCGTTTTCTTTTGAATTATATAATTTAGCATCACATAACTTATAAAGTTCTTTGATATCAAGATTATAATTTGTTGTATTTATCTGCAATACACCCATAGATATAGTTAGTATACCTGTATTACTTGCTTTATGCTCTATGTTTAGTTCTTTTATAGTATCATTTAATTGGTCAAGTTTTGTTTTAGTATAATTTATATTAGAATCAAATAACAAAATGGCAAACTCTTCACCACCAATTCGAAAAACATATTCAAATTCACCAATAAAAATATCATCTAAAGCTTTTGAAACTTTTATAAGAGCTACATCGCCTTCATTATGTCCATATGTATCATTGTACTGTTTAAAAAAATCAATATCAAGCATAACAAAATAACTATCACAAGAGTTATCATAAGATATATCTCTTATCTCTAAAAAAACTTCATCAAAATACTTTCTATTATAAAGAGATGTTAAACCATCTGTAATTGAGTCCAATCTATATTGTTCTTTTATTGTTTCATCTTTATTTTGTTTTTTAATGATCTCAATAATAATCATAAATAATAAAAAAAATAAAATTATTAATATAAATATTTTATTATAAAATAGATAATTATCCATTTTATTATATTTTAGCAAAAACTCTTTTCTTTCAATAGATGCAAGATATGTTTCATGCTCTACAAGTAATTCTATTTGTGTAATAATATATTTATAATATTGTTTATTATTTTTAGAAAATGAATTCATTATTTTTCTATCTAAAGTATCAACTATTAGTTGCTCTTTTGATGTTTTATATTGTTTTTTATATTTATTCCAATTTTCGATAATATCTTTTTTAGATACATTTATATTATCAAATATTAAAATATCTTGATAACTTTTATGTATATTATGCAATCTACTAAGAGGGATAAAATTACCAAAATATATATTATCAACCTGCTTTTTAAGACTTTCTATTTGTGATGAAAAAATATAATTTACATAAAACAATGATATTAAAACAATAATAGGTATGGATAAAAGTTTATAATTAAATTTCATATACTTATACTATCTTTTTTTACCAGATGCAAAGTCAATTATAAATTCAGAAATCTTATTTAAATGACAAATATCTTTTACTGCTCCTGCTTTAATAGCTTGTTGTGGCATACCAAACACTACACAACTCTCTTCATTTTGAGCTAGAGTATAAGCACCATTATCAAATAACTCTTTCATAGCAATTGTTCCATCATCACCCATACCTGTCATCATAATTGCCATAGTACTAGAACCAGCACAATTATTTAAACTTCTAAACATCACATCAACACTTGGTTTATGTCTACTAACTTTTGGTGCATCAAGAAGTGTTCCTATATATTTTGAACCTTTTTTTTCTACAACTAGATGTTTGTTTCCTGGTGCTAAATAAGCATGACCATTTTGCAACTCAACATCTTGGCTTACTTCACTTACTTCAACTTTAGAATAGTCATTTAATCTTTGAGCAAATGAGCTAGAAAAACCATATGGTATATGTTGTGTCATAACAATCGGTGGTAAATTTGATGGTAAAGTTTTAAATACAGTCAAAAGAGATTCTACTCCACCTGTTGATGAACCAATACCTATTATTTTCAAACCAGAACCTAATGCTTTATTAAGTGCTAAAACTTCATCAGGATGTACTTTTCTCTCCAATAAACCTTCAGATAAATCAACTTTTTTGACCTGCTCGACAATAGGTTTTATAGGAGTTGGTTTTTTTAATGTATATTTTTTTAATAAAAATGTTAAACTCAAAAGTGTTTCTACGATTCTTTGTGCATATTCACTTATAGCTTCACCCAAAGATGGTTTTGGTATAAAACCAACAGCTCCATCATCAAAAATATCACTTCCTCTTACACTTTCTCCAGATATTACAACTGCAGGCATAGGGTGTAAACGCATAAGATTTCTCAAAAAAGTAACACCATCCATTTTTGGCATATTTATATCTATCGTAACTAAATCAGGTTCTAATTGTTTGATTTTTTCTCTAGCTTCAAAAGCATCACAAGCAGTATCAACTACTTCAAAATCTTCCATTTTATTAATAACATCTTTTATAACTTTACGCATAGATATAGAGTCATCAACAATTAGTACAGTGTACATAAACTTCCTTATTTATACTAAAAAAACTCCATTTCCATAGTTTCTTCTTTGTCTTTTTTATCATCTTCTTCAAATACACCTGTACCTCTAATATATTCAGCTGTTGCAGGCTGTCTAACTGAAAGTTCAGTTTGTAGTCTTCTCTCAGCAGATGCAACTTCAATTGATGTATTACTATTATCAACATTTTTAATAAATGTTTCAAATCTATTACCCATAAGTATTACACGACCTTCATTTCCTCTAGTATGATCAGACAATATTCTAAATCCCTCTGTTTGACAAAATGTTCTCGCAAATTCAACATTTCTATGTCCTATACTTTTACTAGAAGACCCAATATTCATAATATCAGCACCACCAGATATTTTTGCAGCCATATTCTCTTTTCTGCATCCTAATTTATACATCTCATTTAGCATAGCTTCTACTGAATACAAACCGTATTTCATATCTTCATTTGCATTGTCTGTAGCTGGTAATAAAAAGTGATTCATACCTTTTATTTTTAAATTTTTATCATAAAACATAATAGCAACACAAGATCCCAGCAAAGTTTTAAATCCAATATTTTCGCTATCATTTACAACAGCAAATTCACCACCAATTACAGTATGTGTGGGCATACCTTTTACAATTTGTGTAATTCTTGTATTTGATATTTTTTCTATACTACCATCTTTATGACCTAATACTATCACTACATATCCTTGACTTTTACAAAAATATTTTGCCCTACTCTTTGAACATAATTTATCAAATCATGAGGATTTTCTGAGTGACCAATATAAAGAGTACCACCAACTTTTAATAATCTAAATAACTTTTGTAAAATTTTATTTTGATCTTCTACTGAGAAATATATTAAAACATTTCTACAAAACACAACATCAAACTGATGAGTATCAAAAGGATATGATTCATCATTTAAATTCATTTGAGCAAATGTAATCATACTTTTAATATCATCATTAATTTTAATTAAAATATCATCACCAGCTAAATTTTTTTGAACTCTTTTTTTAAAATATTTTTGAGGTTTGATCCAATCAGGAAACTCTTTTGAACTTTTTTGAAATCTATAAATACCATTTGCAGCATGTTGTAATACTTCTGTATCTATATCAGTAGCAATTATATTTGCTTTTAATTGAGTACTTACCTCTTTTACAGTCATACCCATAGAGTATGGCTCTTCACCTGTAGAAGCTGCTGAACAATACATATTTATTGTTTCATTATTGGCACAAAACTTAGGTAAAACTCTATCTTTTAAATCAGAAAAATGAAAATCTTCTCTAAAGAAATGTGTTTTATTAGTAGTAAATGTATTTATAAACTCTGTAGTAAACTGACCTTCTGAAATAATTTGAAGTAGTTCATCAATACTACCATTATATTTTGTATTTCTTTTAAGTTTGTCAAGTCTATTTGTAATCATAATCTCTTTATTCTCTGTAAGTGTAATACCTGTTAGAGAATAAAGGATATCTTTTACTTTTTCATGTAAATGTATAGTATTATTCATATTATAAAATTAAGACGCTGCTAGTTGAGTTTCTTTACTTTTTAAATGAGATTGTTCAGATTTTCTTTGAGCTTCAATGATACCCATAACATCTAAAATCAATCCAATACTACCATCACCTCTTACTGTCGCTGCACCTATACCTTCAACACTTCTAAAGTTTTTATCTAAAGGCTTAACAACAACTTGATGTTGATGTAAAAACTCATCAATAAACATCGCTATTTTAAAGCTACCTGATTTTACAACTATTAACATTCCGTTTTCAAGTTTTTTATGTTTTGGTTCAATATCAAATAATGAATACAATCTAACAACAGGGATAAACTCTTCTCTTAACATCAATAAGTCTTGTGTACCATCACCGATTTTTTTGATCATATCAGATGTTGGTTGTAGTGACTCAACAATAGAACTTAATGGTAAAATATATTTAACATCACCAACAGCGATATCAAGACCATCTAGAATAGCAAGTGTTAGTGGCAACATAATAGTAATTGTAGTTCCTACGCCCAATGCTGTATCAAGCTTAATAATACCACCAAGTTTTGTAATATTTGTTTTTACAACATCCATTCCAACTCCACGCCCAGAGATATCAGTAATAGTATCAGCTGTACTAACCCCTGCACCAAAAATAAGCATAGCTTTTTCATTATCAGTCATTGAGTTATATTGTTGCTCATCAATAATACCATTGTCTAATGATTTTTGAGCAACTTTTTCTGAATCAATACCCTTACCATCATCTTTAATAGTGATAATCATTTGACCATTGGCTTGTTCTGCTGAAATTAAAATAGTACCAGTTTCACTTTTTCCACTAGCTATCCTTGCATCAGGAAGCTCTAAACCATGATCTAATGAATTTCTAATAATATGCATCAATGGGTCTGTTAGACCTTCAATCATAGCTTTATCAATCTCAACACTGTCACCATCATGCTTGAATTCAATTTTTTTACCAAGTTTTTTAGATATATCTCTAACAACTTTAGGGAATTTTGAGTAGATTGATTCCATAGGTACCATTCTAATACTCATAATAGAATCTTGCATCTCTCTAATATGTCTTTCTAGTAATTCCAATCTTTCTAAAACAGAATTTCTAACTTTTGAATTATCTATTGTAGTACTATATTGAGTAAGCATAGCATTTGTAATAACAAGATCTCCAACATTATTCATCAAAAGATCAATCTTATCTAAATTTACACGAATTGTACTTGTTGCTGCTTTTTTAGTCTCTTTTTCTCTTGGGGCTTTTTTAGGTGTTGCTTTTTTCTCTACAACTGGTGGTGGTGTAGCTTTTGCAACCTCTTCTGCTGGTGTTGCTGGTGGTGTATCTATTTTTGTTTCAGGTGAAACTGGTTCCATCTCATCAAAAAAACCAAAATTCGCATCATTTAAATCAGTCTCATCTTCAGCTTGTTCTTCATCAAAAAATCCCCAAGCACCATTTCCACCTGTTGATGTTTTTGTACTTGAATCAGAAGTTGTTCCACTCTCTTGGGATGCAGATTCCCCTTCTGTACTTGATGCAGTATCAGTTGGTACACTATCACCATTCATATAAGCTCTAATAACAACTAATAACTCAGCTGTCATCTCTGTAAAATTATCTCTATCTATCTCACCATCACATTCCATTTGGAGGATATCTTTCATAACATCTAAACCATCTATTAAAGTTCCTGCCATCTCTGGTATAAACTCTATTTGATGATTTCTTAATTTATCCATTAAGTTTTCTACATCGTGAGTAAATTCTGCAAAATAAGCTAATTCAACAGAGGCACCACTACCTTTAAGAGTATGAACATCTCTAAATAGTTGTCCCATCTCATCATCAGTTAAACTACCATTGTTTTCTGCTTCTAACAATACATTATCCGCTGATTCGAAAAGCTCAGCAGCTTCCTCAACGAACATATCCCTATACATTGATATATCAAATCCAGACATTTTACACCCTCTTTTTTAATTTAAAATTTTTTATCTTTTATTTAGTACAATATTAACAGCTTTTAACAATTGATCTGGAACAAATGGTTTTACAATCCATCCAGTAGCTCCAGCTGCTTTACCTTTTGTTTTCATCTCACCACTTCTTTCAGTCGTCAATACTAATATTGGTGATTTTTCATACTGTGGTAACTGTCTTAATTCGCTAACTAATGTCAAACCATCCATATTTGGCATATTAACATCAGTGATGATTAAGTCAAATGTTGTTAATTTTGACTTTTCTAAACCATCTTCTCCATCAACCGCTTCAGTGACATCACTATAACCACCTTCGTTTAATGCATAAGAGAGCATATCTCTTAACATAGTAGAATCATCTACAATCAATAATTTCATCTATTTCCCCTCGAATGAATTCATAAAAAATATATTTTTACTATAACTAAAATATGTTTAAATTAATCTAAATTTTAACTTTATAGTACAGCAGAAGATAATTCAATTCTATCTTTACTTAACTTTAAAACTTTTACATCAACTTTATCATTTACACTTAAGATATCTGATACATTATTTACCCTTTTTTTAGATATTTTAGATATATGTAATAATCCCTCTCCACCTTTTGGAAGCTCTATAAATGCACCAAAATCTGCAATTCTTACAACTTTACCTATTAGTATATCATCTACATTATAAAGTTCTGTGAAATTAACAATCTCTTTTTTCTGAAATGATTTTGCATTAGATGAGATATTTCTTACTTTTTCTGCTGCACCTAAAATATTATCTTTATTATCACCTGTAATTTTAACATTTCCACTTTGTTTATCAAGATCAATTGAAACACCAAATGTTTCAATAATCTCTCTAATTACAGAACCAGCTTTTCCAATAACTGCTAAAACTTTACTAGGATCAATACTAAATTGCTCAATTAATGGTAAAGCATCACTTGGTACAATGTTTTCAGAAGCTGTTTGCATTAAATTTAAAATATGAACTCTACCCTCTTTTGCTTGCAATAAAGCCTCTTTTAATACATTTAACTCAATTCCACCAAGTTTTATATCCATTTGAAGGGCTGTAATACCTTCATTTGTACCTGTAACTTTAAAATCCATATCACCATCGTGATCTTCTAGACCCATAATATCAGTTAAAACGACATATTTATCATTTTCAAAAACACCACCCATAGCAACACCTGCAATTAATGATGAGACAGGAATTCCTGCTGCTTTTAATGCCATTGAACCTCCACAAACAGTAGCCATAGATGAGCTACCATTTGATTCAAATATCTCAGAAACTAATCTAATTGTGTCTGTATAGTCTTTATCAATTGAAGATTCTAGTGCTCTTTTTGCTAAATTACCATGCCCTAACTCTCTTCTACTTACACCAAAAATTGGTTTTGCCTCACCAACACTAAAACCTGGGAAATTATAATGAACCATAAAATTTTCATTTTGTGTTGATTTGCTCGTGAGTGTTTCAAACATTTGTGCATCTTTTTGATTTCCTAAAGTAGCAACAACTAAAGCTTGTGTCTCTCCTCTTGTAAATAAACATGAACTATGTGTTGATGGTAAAATATTTGTTTCTATTGATATTGGTCTTACATCTTTAGGACCTCTACCATCTGCTCTAATATTATCATTTATAATTAAACTTCTTACTTGCTCTTTCTTAACAAATTCAACTGCTTCATATATCTCTTTGTATTCAATCTCATTTTCTAAACAATATTGATCTTGTGATATTAGCTTTGCTACCTCTTTAAGTTCTGTTGCTCTCTCTTTTTTTGCCAAAGATTTAATTGCAACTTGAATATTTGGAATATAGTTATCATTTATATGTTTTAATAAATTTTCTTCTATCGTATTTACTAATAAATCAAGCTCTTTAATATTGTTAGATGCAAATGAAAAACTATCTTCATAAAGCTTATTTGTATTTTGAATATTTTCTTGTGCAAGTGCTATTGCATCTACTAACTCATCTTCACTTATATCATTTATATTATGTACTTTAGTAAAACTTTCTAAATCTACTTCTATCATCTCTTGTGTTGATATAGCTTTCATCTCTATCATTAATAATTCACTTGCAGTACCTGCAACATATAAATCAAGTGTAGATTCTTCTATTTGAGATAATGTTGGATTAACAACTAATTTATCATCTATTTTACCTATTCTTGTTGAACATACTGATTTTAAAATTGGTAAATCAGATACATAAAGAGCTGCTGATGCTGCATTTAGAGCTAAAACTTGCAAATCCACATCCTCTTCTATACTTAAAACCATTACTGTAATGGTAGTAGGATATACATAACCTTTTGGAAACAATGGTCTTAAACTTCTGTCTATAACTCTTGAAGTTAATGTTTCAAAGTCATTAGGCTTACCTTCTCTTTTTATAAATCCACCAGCAAATTTAGCTGCTGCATATGTTTTTTCTATATATTGTACTGTTAGGGGTGTAAAATCTTCACTAACTGGATTATCAAACTCACTTACAACTGTTGCCATTAAAACTGTTTTTCCAACTGTTAATAAAACAGATCCATTACTTTGCTTTGCTACTTTATTAAACTCAAAAACCTCTTTTTTATTATTTAATTCTAATTCACATATTGTTGACATCTTTATCCCTTGTTATTTATATTTATATTTTTTAAATTGACTTTTTCTAAATCTTCATAATAAAAATCAATTGACACAAAATGTTCTGGTGCTTGAACATAATATAAGTCATCTGCTATTGTTTCTATATCATTTACTGTTGCTTTTGGTAAAATTGGTACGGCTACACAAACCGATTTTGCTTTTTTGTTAACAACTGACTTAATACAAGCCATCATAGTAAGACCAGTATTCAATCCCTCGTCAACTAATAAGACATTTTTATTATCTAAACTTATTATATCTAAAGAATTACGATATTTAGCTTTATATGATTTGATTTCTTTATTATATTTTTCATCTGCTTGTTTATATATCTTTTCTAAATCTAATTTAAAAGATTTCATTAGCTCTTCATGTATTACAATCTCTGTTGTTTCAGTGATAATAGCTATTTCACATTCATTATTTTTTTCGGTAAATATTTTTTCAGTAAACAAAAAATCTAAATTAGCATTTAAGTTTTTAGCTATTTTTGATGCTATTGGTACACCGCCATCAGAAACAGCAATAACTATCCAATCCTCTTGAAGCATATCATCATACGGTAATATCTCATATAAACTTTTGGCAGCTTCTTCTCTATTTTTGAATAATAGTTTTTCTATTTTCAACTATTCATTCCTTTCATCAAACTTATGTACTTGTTTTAAAGTAAAAAGTTGTTTTAGATTAAATTCCATATATAAAATATCTTGTCTAAGTGCTGTATCATCAGTTGTATTTGTAGCTACTAATGAATCTATTAATTTAAAATTAATCCCCCAACATTTTTTATTTATGTCAAATACATATTCTCTTTTATTTACAACATCTAATGTTAAATCAAACTCCTCTTTATATGATAACTTATAATTTTTATTTATTGAAAAACCAAAATCATAATTAAGGTTTTTTTGATTTTCAAGAGTATCTGTATCTTTTTCGTATAGATAATATAAATTAAAATAATAGTCACCTTTAGTAAATTTAAAAGTTGTTGAAGAATCTATTATTTTTTTAATCTCATGATTATAATACAATCTATTTGATAATGTTCCGTAGGTATAAAAAATAGATAAATCATTTTCTAAATTGCTTTTTATATACTTATCTTCTGTTTTATCATAAACATATGCTTGTTTAATCTTATGATTTACTATCTCTTTTAATGAATCTCTATTATAAATAGATTGATTTAATCCTAAAGAAAAATTTTCATTAGTCTGCGTAATAGCAAATATTGATAATTCACTAAGTTCACTATTTGTACTATCATATATATCGCCTATATTTTTTATATTGTCAGTATATGTAATAGATGTATCAAGCTTTATTGTATGTATATAATCTTTATATGGTTTTAAAAGATCTGTATATATTGATATATTATGATTAGACTGAGCATAATTAACATCATCATAATCATATGTTTCATTTGTGTATTTTATATTTTTATATTTGATTTCCTCTTTTAAACTAAAATTTAAATAATCATTAAAAAAACTAAAACTATAAGAAAAAGGTACACTAACATCAGTAATATTTGCAGATATTCCCTCAACTCTAGTCTTTCTTTCAAAATTAATATCTGTTGAATATATTAGTTTATCAAAAAATATATTTTTTGAGTATTTATGTATATTGCTAGATGGCAAGCTTTGCATTACATCATCATTACTATCTTTTGAGATATCATTATAAAATTTCAAATACAAATCAGCATAAAAGTTATGCGTATTAAAATAATATTTTACTTTTGATTCTAAAAATTTATTTGTATAATCCATAATATCATTATCATATTTTGTATTTATATAATCCACATCATTCATATTTATTACATCTAATAAAAATCCATCTTCATTATTTGTGCTAAAAAGTTTATCTCTTTTATACTCTAAGTCAAAACCATAGTGTTTATCATTTTCAAGTTCCATTTTATTTTGAAACTTTACCTTTTCATTAAAAACAGCTGCTTCAAAATTGAGTTGTGAATATAAAGAATCTTTATATCTATATTTAAAAGCATGTCCACTACCTCTTTGATTTCTTATTTGTGGTATATATTCAAAATCATAATTATCTGCAAACTCTATAAAAACAGGTTGTGCATAATGCAAGCCCTCTTTTTTTGACCATCCTAAGGTTGGTTTTAAAAGACCAGATCTTCTATCTGTATTTGTAGGAAAACCAAAATAAGGTGTATAAAATATTGGCATATCTTTAATATAAAGTGTAGTGTTGTATGTATTTATCCATTGTTTAGTTGTATTATAATCACCACTTGAAAATCCAATGCTCCAAGATGGGTCCTTGCAATCACAACTAGAAAGTGTTGATTTTTCTAATTGATAATTATTTTTGCTTGAAGTTGTTGAGCTTGAATTAAACCATAATTTATTTTTATTATCTAACATAAAAAATGGAAGTAACTTATTGGTTTCATTTTTCATATCCATATAAGTATAATCAGAAAAACTATATATTTCATCATTTTTAAGTATACTTACATCATCAAATAACTCAACAGTTGAATTATTTTTATCATATATCAATCTATTAGCAGTTAGATAATAATTTGGACTATAAGCCACTACATTACCACTTGCACTTACTATATTGTTTTTAACCTCTAGGTTTTGAGCAACAATTTGCAAATACTCATCATCAGAAAAATTTTGTCCACTTAATGAAATAGATGAAAGTATAAAACTTGTTAAAAGATATTTATGCATCAATTACTAAAGTTTTACCAAATTTATCATGAAAAGTTTGTCTTGAATCTGTATAATATGCAAATAAAAAACCAATATAAAAAATAGCCTCACTTAATATACGACCAAATGATCTTAAAATAGAATTCATCAAACTTACTCTACCATAGTTCTCAAAATCAATAACTTTTATTTTTGCTATAAGTTTTCCAATAGTTGCACCATAATACCATATAAAAAATGATTGGTAAATAAATTTCAATACTACTATTTGAAAAAACGCCTCATTCATTAGTAGCATTATTGTCATTAAATCTCCATTTGCTAAAGATATTTTATCCCATAACATCACCATAACTATCAATGTAATAGACAAATCATCTATTATAAAGGCTTTAATTCTTGAACGCATAGATGCTAGTTTTAAATTATCAACATCTATATCATTATTATCACTATAATTCATTAATAAACCTATTTTAAAGCTTGATAAGCTATATCAGTTCTACATTTTTTACCTGCAAAATGAACCTGTCCACATAAAGCATATGCTCTATCTCTAGCTGATTTAATATCATCACCAAAACCAACACATAAAAGAACTCTACCACCTGTTGCAAAAAGTTTATCATCCTCTTTTGTCACCCCAGCATAAGATATATGTGTATTATTTAAAATATCTTCATCATGTATATCATCTACTATAATTTCAGCAGGCTCACTACTACTATAAGGATAATTCCCACTAGCCATTACAACTGCAACCCCATATTGTTTTTTGATTTTAATATCTAGTTTATCAAGTTGTTTTGTTGCACCTTTATAAAAAAGTTCTGAAGCTGGTGATTCAAGTAAAGGCATAAGTATCTCACATTCAGGGTCTCCAAATCTTACATTATATTCTAAAATGATTGGTTCACCATCTACTACCATTACACCTATAAAAAGTACACCTTCAAAAGCAGCACCCTCTTTTTTCATACCCTCTAAAGTTGGCTTAATAACTCTATGCTCAACTTTTTGATAAATATCATCATTTACAAGTGGAGTTGGAGCATATGCACCCATACCACCAGTATTTGGTCCTGTATCACCATCTCCTACTCTTTTGTGATCTTGAGCTGCAGGTAATACTACATAATTATCACCATCACAAATAGCAAATATAGATAATTCATAACCATCTAAATACTCTTCAACTATCACTGCGTTTCCAGCTTCACCAAAACTCTCACCTGATAACATTCCTGCTACTGCTTCTTTTGCTTCATCTTTAGAAGTTGCTATTATTACACCTTTACCTGCACAAAGCCCATCTGCTTTTACAACTATTGGTGTTCTTGTCATACTATCTATGAAGTTATATGCTTCATCTTTTGATGATGTTTCTATAAATGCTGCTGTTGGGATATTGTATTTTTTAAGTATATTTTTCATATATACCTTACTACCCTCAAGTTGTGCAGCTTTTGCTGATGGACCGAATATTGTTAAACCATTTTCTTTAAAAATATCTACAACACCATCTACAAGTGGCTGTTCAGGTCCAACTATTGTAAGCTCAATATCATTTTCTTTAGCCCACAAAGCTAATTGGTTATAATCTTTTATATTTATATTATTACCTATATTTTCAGTTGCCCCATTTCCTGGACAAAATGTTATATTATGTTCTATAGTTTCTTTTGAGATTACAAGTCCTATAGAGTATTCTCTACCACCACTTCCAAGTATTAAAATATTCATCTGATATTACCTTTTTTTAATTATAAATTATCCATTATTTTATCTTAAAATATATAATAAATCACTTATACTTTTATTTTTAGGCTAAGTAGTATATAATGAGTTTTAACAAATATAAAAGATGAGAAATAATAGTGATAAGTAAAAAAGAATTTATAGCAGATACACAAGAGAGATTGGATATATTTTTATCTAAAAAAATGGATGAAACAAGAAATCAAATAGATCATCTAATAAACAAAGGTTGTGTAGAGGTTGAAAATAAAAAAAAAGCAAAAAGTGGTTTAAAACTACACATTGGGCAAAAAGTTGTTGTTAATCTGCCAAAAGTTGTTAAACAAGATGCTTTAAAAGTTGATTTTGATGTAGACATTGTATATGAAGATGATACTTTTATGGTATTAAATAAACCAACAGGTGTTATTGTCCATGGTGCTGCTAGTGTTAGTGAACCTACTCTTGTTGATTGGCTAAAGCTAAAAGATATATCTTTATCAACTATAAGTGGTGAAGAGAGACATGGAATTGTTCATAGGCTTGATAAAGGCACTAGCGGTTTGATTGTTATAGCAAAAACAAATGAAGCCCATGTCGCTCTTTCAAAACAACTAGAAAATAAAACTATGGGTAGATATTATTTAGCATTTATAGACCTACCATTAAAAGATGATATCACAATAAATAAACCAATAGCTAGAAATCCAAATAATAGATTAAAAATGGGTATTGTACCACATGGAAAAAGTGCAAAGACCTCTTTTAGTAAAATAGCATTAAGTAAAAATTCAAAATATGAGTTAATTGCTGCAAAACTATTTACTGGAAGAACACACCAAATCAGGGTACATTTAGAATCAAATGATAGACATATACTAGGTGATAGTTTATATGGTTTTAAGGGCAATATAGATAAAATCACGAGAGTTTATCTACACGCATTTAGTTTATATTTAAATCATCCTATTTCAAATAAAGAGATGATTTTTAATACAGAACTACCAAATGATATGAAAAACTTTTATCTTAATAACTTTAATGAGGAAGATTACAGTGAAAAAATTAACAACGAGTATATTATTAGCAAGTTCACTATTAGTATTTAATGGATGTAAAAAAGATATAGATGTACCTACAAAACCATCTATTGATATTAATATCCCAGTAGTAGATTCATCAACAATAAAATATATTAGTGATTATAAATCAATAGCACTAGAGTGGAAAAATGTTACTAATTCTAATATAAGAGGTTATTATATTTATAGAGCAAATATGCAACACGATGGAAATAAATTTAAAAGAGTTGCAACCTTGAAAAACAAATATCAAACACATTATCTTGATAAAGGTTTAGAATCAAATAGTAAATACTCTTATGGTGTCTCTGTAATAGGTCAAAATGGTACAGAATCAACACCTAGTAGATCAATTATAGCAAATACTCTTCCTAACTTTAAATCTGTTAGTTTAATAACTGCAATCAATCAATTACCACGACAAGTAAAAATTTTATGGAGACCTCATACTAGTCCTAGAGTCTCTAGCTATATCCTAGAGAGAACATCACCCACAACTTCAAAATGGGAAAAAATAGCAGAGATAAAAGATAGATATAATGTAGAATATATTGATAATAATTTGGGTGATAATGAGATTTATATGTATAGAATAAGAGCTGTTACATTTGATGGTATTATCTCTAATTTTAGTGATACAATAACAGGTACTACAAAATCTCTTCCTAGTAAAATAAATAAACTATCAGCAACAAAAGATTTGCCACAAACTATACAATTATCTTGGACTAAATCACCAACAAAAGATGTTATATATTATAATATATATAGATCAAGTAGTGTAGATGGGAGTTTTTCTAAAATTGCAAAAGCTAGAGTAGAACACAATAGATTTGATGACAAGATACAAGAAGATGATAAAATATATTTTTACAAAATAACTACAGTTGATAAAGATAATTTAGAAAGTGATATTAAGACTACCTCTCCAATTATGGGTTCTACTTTAAGCAAACCTAAAATGCCTAGAATTACATTAGCTCAAATACAAGGTAATAAAATAATATTAAATTGGGAAAATAGCGATGATAGAGCAAAAACATACAATATCTATAAAACAACAAAAGATGGTTGGAATAGTAGTGAAGCAAAACTAATTCCAAATGTTTCAGGCTTGAGATTTGAAGATAATGATATAGTAAGAGGTGTAAATTATCAATATAGCATAGAAGCTGTTGATATACACGGTATAAAATCATTAAAAACAGAAGAGGTATCACAAAAATTACCTGTTCAAAATATAAAAATAAAATAGGAAAATAGATATGCCACATATTTTATTAAGTTCTCACGATGATATAGAATTAAATAAAAAAAATGATTTAAAGTCAAAGTTCGATTTTATTGCTAAATCCAAATATGATGAAAAAATTGGTTTAATTATAGATAATAAAGAGGTTTTATTAACTAAAGTTAAAAAAAATAATGATGATCTAATAAAACTTGATATATCTACTAGACTAACACCTGTTAGCCTTATGAAAAATGCTTTAAATGACTATGCTAAGGTATCAAATGCTGATATTTTATTTTCTAATACAAACTCTATTCATAATAAAATGATTCCTGAAGAGAGTTATTTGAAAAATATCAACTATTTTGTAGATCAATTTAAAACAGAAAAAGAGATTTGGGTTGAAGTTGGATTTGGTAGTGGAAAACATCTTCTACATCAGGCAAAAGAGAATCCAGATAAAATTATTATAGGTCTTGAGATACATACACCTTCTATTGAACAAGTTTTAAAACAAGCAGAACTACAAGATATAAAAAATATTTTAATAATCAATTATGATGCTCGACTATTTCTTGAGTTTTTAAAATCAAATAGTGTTGGAAGAATTTTTGTACATTTTCCTGTACCATGGGATAAAAAACCACATAGAAGAGTTGTGAGTATTGAGTTTATACAAGAGTCATTAAGAGTTCTTAAAATTGATGGTACTTTAGAGTTACGAACAGATAGCCCTAATTATTTTGAGTATTCTAGTTCACTTTTAGATTTTTTTAAAGATTATCCACATAAAATATATAAAAATCAAGATTTAGATGTTGTTAGTAAATATGAAGCAAGATGGAAAAGACAAGAGAAAAATATTTGGGATGTGATAATAACATCAACAAAAAATTCACCACAAACAACATATGATGGTAGTTTTGATTTTCCTGATAATTTAGATATAAATATGATAAAAAACAATTTATCAACAAAAGCTATTGTAAAAGATGATTTTTTAGTTCATTTTGAAACTAAATATGATATTAAGTTTTCTGATAATTCAGAAGGTTTATTACTAAAAGTAATTTTAGGAAGCTTTAATAGACCTGTTGCAAAAAACATAATTATCAAAGATGGAAAAGCTAGATATTTTCAAGGTAATCCAATAATTACAAAAACAAATCTAAATGCACACAAAGTACTAATAAAGAGCTTAAAGTGATACTAGCTACAAATATAACCCTTTCTTATGATAATAAAAGAAAAATTATAGAAAATGTCAACTTTCGTATTAAAGAGAAGGAATTTATTTTTATAAGTGGTGGAAGTGGAAGTGGAAAATCAACACTTCTAAAATCACTCTATGGTGACTTAACAGTTAAATCTGGACATCTATTTGTAAATAAAGTAGATTTATCAAAGAAAAAATATAATAAACTATTAAACTTAAGAAAAAATCTTGGAATTATATTTCAAGATTATAAACTTATAAAAGAGTATACAATAGAGGAGAATATAATGCTACCTCTACAACTCCAAAGTTATGATAATGCTGTTTCTACTAATCAAGTGGAAAAATTATTAAAACATGTAAAACTAAGTCATAGAGCTGGTGCATATCCAGATGAACTAAGTGGTGGAGAGCAACAAAGAGTTGCAGTAGCTCGTGCATTAGCTCACAATCCAAGTTTAATTTTAGCAGATGAACCAACTGGTAATCTTGATGATTATTCAGCAGATGTAATCTGGAAACTTCTAAGAGATGCCAATGAACACTTAGGTATTACTGTAATAGTTGTTACACATAGTATACCTACAAGTTTTGGTATTAACTACAGAAGATTTAATATAGATGATGGAGTGATTTATGAGGCTTCTTAAATCATTTTTATCATTTTCTACACCCTTAATTATTATGCTTTTAACATTTAGTATATTTTTATTTGTCAATAAAGTGGTAGATAACTACAAAATTAGTATTACTAATGATTATTCTATATTAATAATAGCAAATACACCACTTGGTTCAATTAATAAAATAGCTGATATAAGAGTAAAAGATATTGTCATATTAAGAAGAGAAAAAATAATTGATGATATAAAAAATAATTTATCTGATTCATCACTCAATGTTTTATCAACAAAACTACCTTATTTTTATAAGTTATATTTAAATGAGTTTCCAACTAGTTCAAAACTGGACCAAATAAGAAAAGAACTAACAATAATCTCAAATATAAAAAGGGTAGAAACATTTTCAAGTGATCATAATAAAATATATTCAGTTTTAATACTTATACAAAATATAGTTTTTGTATTGTTTATAGTTATTTTAGTTCTTGCTTTTTTATTATTAATACAACAAATCAAGATATGGTTTTTTGAACATAAAGAGCGAATAAGTATTATTCAACTTCATGGTGGTTCTATACTTTATAGTGCAAGACCTATAATAAATATTATGTTTCTTAGTACTATATTTTCTAGTATTATTGTTTGTACAATTAGTTATATAACTCTTATTAATCTAAAGCTATTTTTAGAACCTTCTATTTATGTACTTGTTCCATCGCTTGAATTATTTCAAATTGATATGATAAAAATAATAGCATTATCTTTTATAATGCCAATAATAACTTTTATCGGTTTAGTAGTTAAATATAAAATAAAATCATGAAAAAATACTTTTTAATTTTCACTACTTTTTTAACAATTGTAAATGCTTCTATTGAAGATATAAATACAAAAATAGATACAAATAAAAAACGAATTACTAAAGAGTTAAAAAATAAAGAAAATTTAAATAATCAAATCACATATTTAGCTGACCTTATAAATAAAGAGGAATCAAACTATAAAAAAATTGTAAAAAAATTAGATGATATTAATACTGTTTTATTATTAAATAAACTCAAATTAAATAAAGCAAAAACCACTATTAAAAAACTAAAAAAACAATCCTCAATACTACAAAACTCTAAACAAAAGATAGAAAAAGATGTTATAGATTTTGTTATTGAGAAGTATGCTATGAGTATTGGAATCAAGCAAGCTAATAAAGAGACACTAAAAGAGATAATTGATAAAGAGGTTTATTCTTTGGTTCTTGATAATGCAAAACAAGAAGTTATGGAACTAAATATTGATTATCTAAAGGTGAATAGAGAAAGAAGAAAAAACATAGATAAAATATCAAAACTCTCTAGTTTTATAGACTCACAAGAAAAAAAACAAAAAGAGTATATCAAAATGAAAAAAGAGCAGTCAAAAGTGCTAAGCTCATTACAAATAAAACACAAAGCTTATCAAAATAGCCTTCAAAAAATAATTGTTAAACAAAATAAACTCACTGATCTTCTAGGAAATTTAAATATTTTAAAAAAGAAAGAGATAAAAAAACAAAGAAATAGAGAAAGAGCAGCTAAAAAAGCAGCTTTATTAGCAAAGAAAAAAGCAGCTGCAGCGGCAGCTAAAAAGAAAGCCGAAGCTGAAAGAAAAAAACTTCTAGCTGCAAAATCTACAAAAAAAACTAAAAAAGTATTAAAACAAAAAAATATAAAAATTGTTTCAAGAGATGAACTAGATGAAGATATAAATATTGAAGTTAGAAAAATTGGTTCATCAACAAAAGGTGTAAAGATTTCTAAATACAAAGGAAAAAAAACCATAGCACCTTTGAAATCATATAAAATAACAAAGAAATTTGGTAAATATTATGACAAAGTATATAAAATGGAGCTATTTAATGAATCAGTATCTTTAAAAACACTTAAAACAAATGCTAAAGTTTTTAGTGTTTTTAAAGGTCAAATAGTATACGCAAAGAAAAATTCAGGATTGTTAGAAAATGTTGTTATTGTAAAACACAGTGGTAACTTACACACTATTTATTCCCATCTAGATAAAATATCACCAACATTAAAAGTTGGAAAATGGATAAGAAAAGGGTATGTTGTTGGGCGTGTCAATGACACTTTGTTATTTCAAGCTACAAAAAATAGCAAATATATAGATCCAACAAAATTATTTAAATAAGGAAAAGAATGAAAGCATTAGCACTTTTTAGTGGTGGACTAGACTCTGTATTAGCTATGAAATTAATAGTTGATCAAGGTATAGAAGTAGTTGCAATAAATATAAATATCGGTTTTGGATCTACTACAGATAGATTAGATCATATGAAAAATATGTGTAAACAAATTGGTGTAGAGTTAAAGATATTAGATTTAAGAGAATTATACCTAGAGGAGGTTTTATTTAGTCCAAAATATGGTTATGGAAAAAATTTTAATCCTTGTATTGATTGCCATGGTTTTATGTTTCGATATACAGGTAAATTACTTGAGAATTATGGTGCTTCTTTTATGATTAGTGGTGAAGTTATGGGACAAAGACCAATGAGCCAAAGAAAAGATGCAATGGAACAGGTAAAAAGATTAAGTAACTATGATGAACTAATAATAAGACCACTTAGTGCAAAACTAATGCCACCATCAAAGCCTGAAATTGAAGGATGGATAGATAGAGAGAAACTACTTGATATAAATGGTAGATCAAGAGATAAACAACTTGATATGGTAAAAGAGATTGGATTAAAAGATTTTGAATCTCCAGGTGGTGGCTGTTTGCTTACTGATATTCAATTTAGCAATAGACTTAGAGACTTTGCAAAATATGATAAGCTAGAAGTTGAAGATATAGATACACTTAAGGCTGGAAGACATTTTAGATTACCTGATGGTTCTAAGTTAATTATTGGACGACATCAAGAAGATAATGAAAAACTAAAGATTACAAATAGTTCAAAATACTACAAAGCAAGAATAATAGATGCAACTGGACCTTTAGCTTTAATGCAAAAAGATGCAAGTGATGATGATTTAGCTTTAGCTACAAATTTAATTATCACATATGGAAAAACAGAAATAGAAAAAGTTTATAGTGTTAAATTTTTTGATAACTCTCAAGATATAGTATCAAAACAGGGGATTAAATTTCCAACAAAAGATATTGCACTTGAATATTTAATTAAATAATATAAAATATAGCTTTCGCTATATTTTATGATTTTTTCTTAGGAATTGGGTATTTCTCAACTACAAAATCAATATCTTTATCACCTCTACCGCTTAAATTAACCAGTATAGATTCTGTTGGATTCTTTTTCGCAAGTTTCATAGCATATGCTACAGCATGAGCTGATTCTACTGCAGGGATTATCCCCTCATATTGTGATAATTTATAAAATGCATCGATCGCATCTGCATCATCACAAGTACCAACTATAGTTCTACCCTCAGTTTTAAGATATGCATGTTCAGGTCCAACAGATGGATAATCAATTCCACTTCCTACAGAATAAACAGGAGCTGGTTCACCGTTTTCATCTTTTAGCATAATCGAATTAAATCCATGCATAACACCCTCGCTACCATAAGTTAGTGTTGCTGAATGTTCCCCAAGTTTTGTTCCTACTCCCAATGGCTCAACTGCATGAAGTTTTACATCATCATCTAAAAACCCAGAAAATAATCCCATAGCATTTGATCCACCACCAACACATGCTACACAATTATCAGGTAACTTTCCTGTTATTTCATAAAACTGCTCTTTTGACTCTATTCCAATAACAGATTGAAAATCTCTTACCATTTTTGGAAAAGGGTGTGGACCAACAACTGAACCAATAGCATACATAGCTGTGTTTGCCTGTGGAACATATGCTTCAAAACAACTATCCACTGCCTCTTTTAAAGTTTTTAGACCATGTGTCACTGGTATTACTTTTGCACCTAGTATTTTCATCCTTATTACATTTGGATGCTCTTTTTCAATATCAACTTCTCCCATATATATCTCACACTCTAGCCCAAAATAAGCAGCAGCAGTAGCAAGAGCAACACCATGTTGCCCTGCTCCTGTTTCTGCCATAAGTTTTGTTTTTCCTAACGATTTAGCTACCAAAGCTTCAGCCATACAGTGATTTAATTTATGTGCACCTGTATGATTTAAATCTTCTCTTTTTAGGTAGATTTGTCCACCACCACAAAAATCACTTAAGTTCTTTGCATGGTAAACAGGTGTTGGTCTACCTTGATAATGTTTTCTTATATTGTATAATTCTGCTTTAAATTCAGAAGATTTAGATAACTTATCATAAGCCTCACTAATCTCTCTCATTGGTCCTTCAAGTGGTGGTGGTATAAAAGCACCCCCATATTTACCAAAATATCCTTTATTATCTGGCATTGTTTCTAAGTATGGTTTTTTATCCATTGGTATATCCTTGTATAATAAATTTATCACTTATTGTATCAAAAGTTTTATTAACTATTTGTTGAGGCTTAAAAAAGATATTATTAAATTTAAAAGCCTATTTTAACCACCTATGCTAAGAGTATCTTTTATTTGATATCAAACAGATTTTAGATAAAATGAACAAAATTTAATTAAGGGATAAAATGTCAAATAAAACACTAGTAATTACAGGAGCAACAAAAGGTATAGGTAAAGCTTGTGCTTATAGATTTGCGAAAGAGGGAATTAATATAGCATTTACTTATAATTCAAATGAAGAGATAGCAAAAGAGATAGCATCTGATTTAGAATCTACATATGGAATAAAAGCTAGATATTACTCATACAATATATTAGAACCAGAAACAGCAAAAGAGCTATTTTTAGAAATTGATAAAGATTTTGATAGAATCGATTATTTTATCTCAAATGCTATGATTTATGGTAGAGCAGTTGTTGGTGGATACAATAAATTTATGAAACTAAAACCAAGAGGTTTAAACAATATTTATACTGCTACAGTAGATGCCTTTGTGTGTTGTTCTCAACAAGCAGCAAAAAGGATGAAAGAAGTAGGTGGTGGAGCAATAGTAAGTCTTAGTTCTACTGGTAATTTAGTATATATAGAAAACTATGCAGGTCATGGTACAAACAAAGCTGCAGTTGAAGCTATGGTAAGATATGCAGCGACTGAATTAGGTGCAGATGGTATTAGAGTAAATGCTGTAAGTGGTGGACCTATAGATACTGATGCTTTAAAAGCATTTACAAACTATGAAGAGGTAGCAGCAAAAACTGCAGAACTTTCTCCATTAGGTAGAATGGGACAACCAGAAGATCTAGCGGGCGCTTGTTATTTTTTGTGTAGTGATGAAGCATCATGGATAACAGGAAGTACACTTATGGTTGACGGTGGAACAACCTTTAAAAAATAATGCCAGAAAGAACTAACGAAAAGAATCTAAATTTACCAAATATTTTGGCTGCTTTTAGAATACTTTTAGCACCTTTGATGCTTTGGTTTATGATAGATAGAGGAAATCCTTTATTTGCACAGTGGCACCCCTCTTGGCTTGATTATTTTGCTGCTTTGATATTTGTATTAGCATCAGTTACTGATTTTTTTGATGGCTATATAGCAAGAAGCTGGAATCAAATGACAAAATTAGGTGGTATACTTGACCCACTTGCAGATAAGATGTTGGTTTTAGCTGGATTTATAGGTCTTATTGTTCTTGATAGAGCAAGTGCTTTGGCAATCTTTTTAATACTTTCAAGAGAATTTTTTATTACTGGACTTAGAGTTGTTGCTGTTAGTGAAGGTAAAGATGTATCTTCTACAATGGCTGGAAAAGTAAAAACAGTAGTACAAATGATAGCGATAGGTTTTTTACTTATGAATTGGCCATATGGTACACTGATTCTTTGGATAGCTGTTGCTTTGACTTTATATTCTGGATGGGAATATATAAAAGGTTATTTAATACAAAAATAATATAAAAGTAGAAAATTATTTTTCTACTTTAAAAAATTATTTTTCTAAAAACTTATCGATTTCTAAAGATATATCTTCTATTTTATTACTTGCGTCTACTACTAAAAGATCTATCTTTTTTTCACTCATATTATTTATCATCTCAATAGCTTCTTTCATTCTTGTTTGTATATCAAGTAGATACTGACTTCCCCTACTTTCTATACTATCATGCTCTTTTTTACTAAGTCTTAATTCTAGTTCCTCTTTTGATAATTCTAATATAATAATTTTATCTGGCAATGCACCATTTAAAGCCATTATATTTAAACTTATCGCTATTTCAAGTGGTGCTGTTTTTGCATAAGCAATACCACTTAAAAATCCTCTATCACTAATAATAATCTTATCAGGGTTCTTTTTAATAATCTCAAAACTATGCTCAGCTCTATCTGCTAAAAATAAAAACATCTCTGCAACTTTTGATTTTGCTTCACCATTTAGTACCATCTCTCTTAATTTTGTACCTAATTGAGTCCCGCCTGGTTCTTTCGTGAAGACTATATCTGGGTGTTTATTTTTTAATATATCAAGCTGTGTTGATTTACCTGCTGTATCAATTCCTTCTAATATTATATACATATCTATTTTCCTTTTTTTATTTTTAGTTTTTTTATAATCTCTGTTGGAACAAGATGAGAGAAATCACCGTTAAATTTTATTAACTCTCGAACTATAGAGGAGCTTACAAACGCATTTTTTAATGTAGGCATAAGATAAATAGTATCTATTTTATCGTTTAGTGAGCTATTTGCATATGACATCTGTAGTTCATATTCAAAGTCGGTACTAGTTCTTATACCCCTTATTATATTATACACTTTTTCCTCTTCTGCAAAATCCACTAAAAGGGTATTAAATGGCTTAACAACAACACTTTTCATACTCTTTGTTGCTAATTGTATAAGTTTTATCCTCATATTTAAAGTATACATAGGTGATTTACTTGTAGATTGTGCTACTGCTATGATAACTTCATCGTATATCTTTAAAGCCCTATTTAGCACATCCATATGTCCATTTGTTATTGGATCAAATGTACCTGTATATATTGCTCTATTTTTCATCTTTATCTCCCCATCGTTTATATAGTGTGTGTTCTATTTTTAATATATCCAACCATTTTCCAATTATAAAATCTTCCATATCATCTAGTGTTTGCTGCTTGCTATAATACCCTAAAACAGGTGGTGCGATACATACACCTAATGAAGATAGTTTTGTCATATTTTCTAATTGTATAGTATTAAAAGGCATCTCTCTTGGTGCTATTACTATATCTCTTCTCTCTTTTAACATAACAGAAAAAACTCTAGTAATTAGTGAATCAGTTATACCAACCGCACACTTAGCTAATGTATTCATACTACAAGGTACAATAATAAAACCATCTGTTAAAAAAGAACCAGAAGAGATAGGTGCTGCTAAGTCATTGTCATCAAAGACTCTAACATTTTTTGGAATCTTTATATTTTTATTTGATTCCAAAGATAAAGTATTTTTTGCACTATTTGATACTACTACAAACAACTCTATCTTTTTATTTTTTGATAATATCTCAACAAGTTTCAAACCTAATTTTACGCTTGAAGCTCCTGTTATACCTACTATTAGTTTCATTTTTCCTCTTTAATTTTTATATATAAAATCAATTTTATCTAAAACTCACTTTTGTATGGTTTTATAAAAGTATAGTCCTATATTAAGGATTTAGCTATTTACACAATTCTTAACTTTAGTTTAAGTAAATTTAATGTAACATTTTGTATAAGAATTAAGATTAAAAGAATAAAAAATGTATTATTATTCTATTTTAAATTATACAAATTATATAAGGAATTAAAATAATGGAAAAAGTAGTAAGTTTTATAAGAATAAATGTAAACAATGATGAATATACACAAAAACAAATAGATGGAATTTCTAACTATATAAAGGAAAATAAACTAACACTAGATAAAAGTATTGAAGTTGAAGTTAATATACCAGATGAGGAACAAAATATATTTAAAATATTAGAAACATGTAAAAATGGTTGTGTTGTTTTGGTTCATGATATAAATGTATTTGGTAGAACAACGACAAGTATACTTAACAATATTAAGTTTTTATTAGAACATGGTGTTAGAATTATTAGTGTTAAACAAAATCTTGATTTTGTAAATAAAGATGATATGCTTACAAAAATGATTTTAGGTGTAATCTCTATGACAATAAATCTAGAAAAAGATCTTATGAGTTTAAGAACAAAAGAGGCATTAACAGCTAAAAAACTTGATGGTGTAAGTTTAGGTAAACCAAAAGGTACTATCCAAAAATCAAAATTTGATCTTCAAAGAGATAAAATAGAAGAGCTTCTAGCTGTTGGATTAAGTGTAAGAAAGATTGCGAAAGTATTAGGATACAATAACCATATTGGATTAAATAACTATGTTAAAAAGAGAAATATCAGAGAAGATATCTTTTCAAATAATAATATAGCAAGTTAGAAATCAGTATCAAGATGGCTTCAATACTCTAAATCTTCATAAGAATTTTATCTAATAAATTTGTAGATAAAATTCGTTTTGCAAATCCTAATAAATATGTTGCTTTTGTTATATAGTATCTAGGTTTTACTTTTTTTGAAATAATTATTTTTTCTACAATTTTAGATACTTCTATTGACTCAAGAGTAAAAGGTACATCACTTTTTTTTGATTTTAATGTTTTTTCATATATATCTTTATAATTTGATTTTTCAATATCTATATTTTCTAAAAGTTTATTTTGTGCATTGATTCTAAAATCACTTACTACAGGTCCTGTATTTAAAAGAGTGATATCTATATTTGTATCTTTTAACTCCAATCTAAGTGTATCTGTTAGACCCTCAACAGCATATTTACTTGCATTATAAGCACCTCTTAATTTCAATGAAACAATACCTAAAACTGAACTGTGTTGTATGATTTTTCCATAACCTTGAGCTTTCATAATAGGTAATACTTGTATAGTTAATTCATGTAATCCAAAGACATTTGTTTCAAATTGCTCTTTTAATATATCTGTTTCTAAATCCTCCACTGCACCTGGCTGTCCATAACCAGCATTATTAAAAACTACATCTAGTTTACCATTTGTAAGCTCTAGTATTTTAGCTAAAGTATTAGTAATAGTTATACTTAATGTTACATCAAGCAAAAATGACTCAAATCCTAAATTCTCAAGCATATCAAGATCTTTTTGTTGTCTAGCAGTTGCAAAGACTCTATATCCTTGAGTCTTTAAATATATAGCTGTCTGTAGTCCAATACCACTAGAACACCCTGTTATTAATATTGTTTTCATATATTCTCTTATATTTTTTTTGATATTATACCATTATGAAAAATATAAAACAACTCTTAGATGATGAAGTAAAAAATAGAAATAGTACAGATGAACTTAGTGAAACTAAACCCGATCCTTTAATGATAGCAAAAAAATATAATGATGAATATATAGCACTTATTTGTGCTTTATTTGCTTATGGAAATGCTAAAAAAATTGTAGAACTTATAGAATCATTTGATTTTGCTATTATCAATAAAAGTGAAGAAGATATAGCCCAAAGTTTAGATGGATATTATTATAGATTTCAAACCAATCTTGATATAATAAATTTTTTCATATCTATAAAACGATTAAAAGAGAAAGATAGCTTAGAAAATATTTTTAAAAAAGGATATGATAAAAATAATAATGTTTTAGATGGTATATATGAAATCATAAACTCTATAATCCAAATAAATGACTATTCAAGCAATGGCTATAGGTTTTTAATAGGAACTCTACCAAAAAAAGATAAAAACAAAGATATAAAACAAATAGGAAACTCCCCCTACAAAAGATACAATATGTTTTTAAGATGGATGGTAAGATCAGATAATCTTGATATGGGATTGTGGAAAAATGTAGATAAAAAAGATTTAATTTTGCCTTTAGATACTCATACTTTTAAATTAGGTCAAAAGTTAGGGCTTTTAACTAGAAAAACTTACGATTTAAAATCAGCTATTGAGATAACTTTATCTTTAAGAGAATTTGATGCAAATGATCCTATAAAATATGATTTTGCTATTTATCGGCTAGGACAAGAAAAAATACTATAAATAGCTACATCTAGATATCACCTACCTTTAACACTACTACTACAATAAATATCAAAGATATAAATAGATACAATTATGCATAAAAAGCTACAGAAAAGGACACCTCAAAGGACACCTTTAAATACAAGGAAATATTAATAAGAAACAAAAAACATTTTTAAAAGCCTTGGAATTTGTTTCAAGCCAAAGAAAACAAGTTAGAGATGATTTAGAAGAAAAAGGAACATTACGACCAAAGAAGATAGTTGTTGAAGAACCTAA
>JAYEJC010000020.1:0-10847 GCA_034660335.1 Campylobacterota bacterium | reverse complement strand
ATTCTTGTATTGTTTTTTGTGTTAAGTTTGTTATATTTTTCATACAGTATTATAGCATAAATTATCTTTAATTACTTGCTGCTATAGTCTGTTTTAGAAGTTATTTTTAAATTATTGGTAGTACTTACTGCTGCTTTTAGATTATCTGGTAATAAGATATTTGGCATACCTCCATAAAAGCTAAATGCTGCAACATGTGATTGTATAAAATCTTTTGTTGATTGTGAAGATGTGGCATGTACAAAGGTATATCCAGAAGCTCCAAGTACGCTTACAAATATTTGTGCTTTTGTTGTTGTATTTGTAATAGCATCAACTATAGGCATAGTTAAACCACTATAATCAATAAATAATTTATCCCCACCATAGTGTATCTGTCTCATTGATGGATTTACTAACTTTACATACTTTTTATAATTACGATTAAACTGGCTATAGCTATAGATATTTGGGTTTGATTCTTTTAACTCTTCATAGAGTAATTTTCTAGTCATACCCTTTTGAGTAAGCTCTTGTTGTATCTGATTCCAGTCTGGTTCATAGGATACTTTTTTGGTAGTTTTTATTTTTTGGTTTGGATGAAATAGATCTTCTAAGTCATTGTTACTTAGATTTAATACTTCCTCGATAGAACACTCTAGTGTTTCAAATAATTTCACATAGTTTGCAACACTATTTCTTGATACACCAGTTATTGATTCAATATTTCTATTTGATAATTGATTAAGATATTTTAATCTTAACACCTCTTGTATTTTACTCATTGATATTCTCCTCATTTTACACCTCTTTTTAGGTGTATTATATTTAAAGAATACTAATTAACTTAACTGAACCTTATAAACGCATTACCATTAATTTGCTGGCTCACTTTGAGATGCGTCAGGCGGCCAAGTGTTGATGCGTGCGGTGGCCAAATGCAAATGCGTCAGGTGGCCAAATGGAGTGCGTCCCTACAGCCATAATGTGAACCTTTTAAATTTTAATGGGTCTTTTCTTTTGAATAATAGGTCAATTTTATAAAACCTATTAAATAACCCATCAAAAAGAGTAGATTTTGTTAATATTTATTATATCCTATTAGACTAATGAGATTATTAAAGTAAGTATTTAAAGGCTTTTGTTAGTATTTACTAGGTTAAGTTAATTGGTAATTTGGTGGAGTCGTGGAGGATTGAACTCCAGTCTTAAAACAACTCGCATTAGCGTCTACATGTTTAGATAAGATTGATCAAATTTCACTTTTTAGTAGCTCAATCTCCAAGGCTACACAAAAGCTAAGATTTTAGATGTCTCTTTTTGTTCAAATCAATTCCAAAAAGATAAGCTAGCTAGGGGGTGAGTCTCCAATGTTCTATGATAGTTAGCATCTCATAGTGGAAACCTCCAAGGTCTCGACCCCCAAAATTAATTGAGGGGAGTCCTGATTACTTAGGCAGCGTGTGCTACCGCAGGAGAATAATTTGTATTATTTGCGTCTAAAAAATTTGAACTTATTAAGGGTAGTTCAAGCCCACATGCAACTAATCCTCACTGCTCCAATCGATACCAAGTCGACCCCAGTGTTTTAGTAAGGTGAAAGTATATCTAATTTTTGTTATAATATCAAGAGTGGTGCAGAAAATACAATAAAAAGGTTTATTAGATGGATGATATTAAAAAACTAAGAAAAAACTTTTTACTTATTCTTATAACATTGATTGTTGTTGTATCTACGATACTTTTTTATATTACAAAAAATTTAAAAACAAATTATCTACAAAATACTACACAAAAATATACAAGAGCTTATGATACTGTTTATACACAATACAAAGAGATATCAGATGTTGTTTTTTCTGGACTGATAAGACTTTCAAATGCCAAAGAAAGATTAAATGATATAGAGAAAAAAAATCCAGAGATTCAAAATAAAATAAGAAAAAAAATATACAATGACATTATAAAAATATACAACACACTTAAAAGTAAACATATAAAAAGTATAAATTTTATATTGCCAAGTGGTAAAATGTTTTTAAAAGTAAAAGATCCTTTAAAATACAATCAATTACTCTCTAAAAAAAGATATATCATCCACAAAATACAAGATGAAAAAAAACCAATATCAGGTTATGAGATAGGTGAATTTGGTGCTGGATTTAGATTTGCTTATCCTATTTTTGATAAAGAAAAGTATTTAGGTATATTGAGCATTACATTTGGTGCAGAAGCTATCACATCTGGTATTATGAAGCAATATTATGTATTGAGTAATTTTTATGTAAATAAAAACTATATAAATAAGAATTTGTTAGAAAAAAAATATAAACCATCTCATTATAAAGGTTTTTTATATGATTTAGGTGTCTTAAAAGAACTCAAAAAAATATCAAGAAAAGATATGTCTATACTAAAGCCATCAAAAAGTGTACAAAAAAAGATATTTAATAATATCTTATCAAATAAAGCACAAACAATATATGATGATGATATTAAAATGACATTTACAACAATACCTGTAAAACATACAGTGACAAATGAAACAAATGCAGTCATAAGCATTAGAAGTAAAGAGGAAGCTTTAAACTTACTCTTTACAAACTATTTTACAATATTATTTTTGATTATAGCTCTTATATGTACAATAGTATATTTAATTTATGAGCAAAATCTAAAAAGAATAGAAGAGAGTGAAAGGCTTAAGCAAAACAGTCAAAAAGATAAACAACTATTAGAACAATCAAAAATGGCACAAATGGGTGAGATGATAGGGAATATAGCCCACCAATGGAGACAACCTTTATCTGTTATAAGTACTTCAGCAAGTGGTGTTAAGGTTAGCTATGAGTTTGATATGCTAAAAGTTGAAGAGCTACCAAAAAATATGGATGTGATTTTAAAAAATGTAAAATACTTATCAAATACTATAGATACTTTTAGAGATTTTATAAAAGAAAAAAATATAGAAAAACAGGTTGTTTTACAAGATAAAATTGATGAGGTGATAGATATTATAAAAGCATCACTAGACAATAATTATATTGATATTATTAATAATATAGATTATACACATAAAATAGACACCTTTATAATGACAGGTTCACTTTCTCAAGTGTTAATGAATATTATAAATAATGCAAAAGATGCAATGGTACAAAACAATATTGAAAACAGATGGATAAAAATAGAATTAAATGAAAATAATAATATGATTATATTAACAGTTGAAGATAATGGTGGAGGGATACCCCAAAATATCATGGATAAAATATTTGATCCATATTTTACAACAAAATATAAATCACAAGGTACAGGACTAGGTCTGTATATGAGTATGAGTATTATGAAAAAACATCTACATGGAACAATAAAAGTAGATAATACAAAAAATGGAGCGAAGTTTAGTATTGAGTTTCCAAGAGTGAAAGAGAAAGAGAATATTGGTTAAATGAATTATATAAAACTAGATAAGATACATACATGGCATCCTTATAGTGGATTACCATCAAAAAATAAAATATTGGCAGTAAAAAAAACTTATAAACAAACAATTGTTTTAGAAGATGGTAGAGAGCTTGTTGATGCTATGAGTTCTTGGTGGAGTGCTATACATGGATACAACAATAAAGTTTTGATAAAAGCTTTAAATAAACAATCAAAAATTATGCCACATATTATGTTTGGAGGGCTTACTCATAAACCAGCAGTAAAATTAACTAAAAATTTAGCCGATCTTACAGGCTTGCCTAGTGTATTTTTAGCAGATAGTGGCAGTGTTGGTGTCGAGGTTGCATTAAAAACAGCTATATTGTATAAAAAAGCAAAAGGTCAAAATATATCAAAATTTATATCCCTAAAAAATGCATATCATGGAGATACATTAGGGTGTATGGCTGTATGTGATAGGGTCAATAGTATGCATAGTTTGTATGGAGACTATCTAAATAAAAATATATTTTGTGATGTAGATGAACTAGAAACTACTATTAGTAAATACAAAGATAAAGTAGCAGGTGTTATTTTAGAACCAATAGTACAAGGTGCAGGAGGTATGAAAATACATAATCCAGAGTATCTAAAAATAGCTAGAAAACTTTGTACAAAATATGATATACCACTTATAATAGATGAGATAGCTACAGGTTTTGGTCATACAGGAAAGATGTGGGGATGTGACCATGCAAAGATAAAACCAGATATTATGATTGTAGGCAAAGCTTTGACAGGCGGCATGATGACACTTTCAGCTGTGATGACAACAAAAAAAATAAGTGATACTATATCTTCTAGTGATATAGGTGTGCTTATGCATGGTCCAACATTTATGGGAAATGCACTTGCATGTTCAGTTGCAAATGCAAGTATAAAACTACTAATAAATTCTAATTGGGAAAAAAGAGTTAAAAAAATTGAATCAATCTTTAAAAAAGAGTTAGAAAATTTAAAAAATCTAAACATAGTAAAAGATGTACGAAATATAGGAGCTATTGGTGTGGTTGAATTAAAAGATGAAACAAAAGCGGAATATATCCAAGACTACTGTGTAAATGAAGGTGTATGGATAAGACCATTTGGTACTTTGATATATAGTATTGTTTCATATACAATTACAGATAATGAGTTGTATAAGATAACAAAAACTATTAATAATGCAATTAAATCTTTGAATTAACAGCATCATTATAAAAAAATTGCATTTTGCAATATTTTGTATAAAATTAAAAAAAATTTGCTATACTTCGGAATATAAAAAGAGAATTAAATAAGGAATAAAATGAACGAAAATCAAAAAAATGCACTTAACTTAGCTATAAAACAAATGGATAAAGCTTTTGGAAAAGGTGCTTTAATACGGCTTGGTGATAAAGTACATGAACCAATAGAATCAATAAGTACAGGTTCTTTAGGGGTAGACTTAGCATTAGGAATAAATGGTATCCCAAAAGGTAGAGTAGTAGAGATATATGGACCAGAGAGTTCTGGTAAAACTACACTAACATTGCATATGATAGCAGAGTGTCAAAAAGCAGGTGGAGTATGTGCTTTTATAGATGCAGAGCATGCTTTAGATGTAGTATATGCAAAAAACTTAGGAGTTGATACTGATAATTTACTTGTATCACAACCAGACTTTGGTGAGCAAGCATTAGAGATATTAGAAACAGTTGTAAGAAGTGGTGCGGTTGATTTAGTTGTTGTGGATTCTGTAGCTGCATTAACACCAAAAGTTGAAATTGATGGTGATATGGATGATATGCAAGTTGGGGTACAAGCTAGACTTATGTCAAAAGCTTTAAGAAAAATCACTGGTATTATGCATAAAATGAATACAACAGTTGTATTTATAAATCAAATCAGAATGAAAATTGGTATGACAGGATATGGAAGCCCAGAGACAACAACAGGTGGAAATGCACTTAAATTTTATAGCTCAGTTCGTCTTGATATTAGAAGAATTGCTTCACTTAAACAAGGTGAAGAGGTGATTGGGAATAGAACAAAAGTAAAAGTTGTAAAAAATAAAGTTGCACCTCCATTTAAACTAGCAGAATTTGATATTATGTTTGGTAGTGGTGTATCAAGAATGGGTGAGCTTATTGATTATGGTGTTAAGTTAGATATAATCGATAAGGCTGGTTCTTGGTTTAGTTATGGCGATGGAAAAATAGGACAAGGTAAAGAAAATAGTAAACAATTTTTAGAAGATAATCCTGAAGTAGCCAAAGAGATAGAGAAAAAAATACTTTTAGCAATGGGAATTACAACAGAAGATAAAGAAGAGGATAGCTAAGTCTAATCTAATTTTTATGATAAAAATGTTAGTATTTTAAATAAGTTTAAGATACTAGCTTTATTATCTTATCTAAACTATTCAAATACAAAACCAAACAAAGGCAACTTACCACTTATGGAAGAAACTACAAATCCAGAAATAACAGAAGAAAATCAAACAAAAGCAGAACCTGCTAAGCGAAAATATACAAAAAAACCAAACAATCCAAATAACAAAAAATCAAGAACACATGTACCTGTAAAAGGTTTAACAATAGAGCAATTAAGAGAAAAAAACTTAGCAGAGCTTGTTGATACAGCAAAAGAACTAAATGTTGAAAATCCACAAGAGCTACAAAGACAAGATTTAATGTTTGCAATACTAGAGTCTCAAACAGAGCAGGGTGGATATATATTATTTACAGGTATTTTAGATATCAAAGAAGCAGGTTTTGGGTTTTTAAGACCTCTTGATGGTAAGTTTAGTGATAGCTATAGTGACAGTTATGTTAGTGCTACTCAAATCAAACGATTTGCATTAAGAAGTGGAGATATTGTCTCAGGTCAGGTTCGTCCACCAGCAAAAGAGAGTGAAAAATATTATGCTTTATTAAAAATAGAGGCTATAAACTATTTACCAGTTAATGAATCTAAAAATAGACCATTATTTGATAATCTTACACCTCTTTACTCTACAGAAAAATTTCAATTTGAATATGATTCAAAAAAATTAACAGGTAGAATTATTGATATGTTTGCACCAATGGGTAAAGGTCAAAGAGGACTAATAGTAGCACAACCAAAATCTGGTAAAACAGAACTATTAAAAGAGATAGCACATGGAATAAGCAAAAACAATCCAGAAGCAACTCTAATGGTACTTTTGATTGATGAGAGGCCAGAAGAGGTAACTGATATGCAAAGAAGTGTAAAAGGTGAAGTGTATAGCTCAACTTTTGATCTTCCTGCAGCAAACCATATAAAAGTAGCAGAGATGGTTATAAATAAAGCTAAAAGAGAAGTAGAGATGGGTAAAGATGTAGTAGTATTGTTGGATTCTATTACTAGACTTGCAAGGGCTTATAATACGGTAACACCTTCAAGTGGAAAAGTACTTTCAGGTGGAGTTGATGCAAATGCACTACATAAACCAAAAAGATTTTTTGGAGCTGCTAGAAATATTGAAGAGGGTGGTAGTTTGACTATAATAGCTACAACTTTAGTGGAAACTGGTTCAAAAATGGATGAGGTTATTTTTGAAGAATTTAAGGGTACAGGAAATAGTGAAGTTGTTTTAAGTAGAAAAGCAGCAGATAGAAGAGTATATCCTGCAGTGAATATTATAAAAAGTGGTACAAGAAAAGAGGAACTTCTTCTTCATCCAGAAGAGTTACAAAAAATATGGATTCTTAGAAATGCTATGGCTGAGATGGATGAAGTTGAATCATTGAAGTTTCTTTATAAAAAGATGAAAGAAACTAAATCTAATGCAGAATTTTTAATATCGATGAATGGGTAAAAAATATGAAATTTAATAACTTATCACATGATGAAAAACTAGAAATTAAAAAACTTGTTGTAGATTGTATTGATACAATAGGTGGAATCAATTATTTTTTAAAAATGATTGAAGATATTAAAGAAGCTACTAATCATCCACTTCTAAATAAAACTGCTAAATTTCATTTTAAAAATGGAACAATATCATGGGAAAAACAAATTTTCAAAGAAAAAGTACTTGCACTTAAAAAGCTACTTTTAAATAATAGTGAAGATGAAAATATATTAAATATTGATGATATTAAATTAAAAAAAGAGATATCTAATACAATTAAAGTTATGGGTAAATTGGTATTTGTTATTAAAACCAACGAAGGTGAGTACAGCTTTTCAGCTTTTAATACTATAAATGATACAAATGTAGAGTTAGATCCATTGTTTCAAATAATATTTTTTGATAGCTTAAATAACACAAAAAGAATATATAAATATAAGTAATATGAATATGCAATCACAAACAACAAGACAAGTTTTAGCTTTAAAATATAGACCTAAAAGATTTGAAGATCTCATAGGTCAAGAGACTATATCTACTACATTATCTTTGGCTTTAGATACAAATAGACTCTCTCATGCTTATTTATTAAGTGGATTAAGGGGAAGTGGTAAGACAAGTACAGCTAGAATTATGGCAAAAGCATTGGTGTGTCAAAATGCTCCAACTTCAAAACCTTGTGAAGAGTGTATCGGGTGTAAAAATGCAAATGAAAATAGACATTTAGATATTATTGAGATGGATGCTGCCTCAAATCGTGGAATTGATGATATAAAGGATTTGATTGAGCATACAAAATATAAACCAACAAGTGCTAAATATAAAGTTTTTATAATAGATGAAGTCCATATGCTTACAACGCAAGCTTTTAATGCATTGTTAAAAACACTTGAAGAGCCACCAGATTTTGTAAAATTTATTTTAGCTACAACTGATCCCTTGAAGCTTCCTGCTACAATTTTAAGTAGAACACAACATTTTAGATTTAGAAGAATATCAGATAGTAATATTATTCATCATTTAACACATATATTAAATATTGAAAATATACAATTTGAATCATCTGCATTACAAATGCTAACTAGAAGTGGACAAGGTAGTTTAAGAGATACTTTAACATTGTTAGATCAAGCAATTATCTACTCAAAAGGGATAATCTCAACAGCTACTGTTACAGATATGTTAGGGATGATTGACCCTGTATTTTTAGATAATATGTTTGATATAATATTATCAAAAGGGGATATTCGTAATTTAGTTGATTCACTTGAAAGTTATGAAGTTGGTCAGGTATTAGATGAGATTAGTATATATTTAAAAGAAAAGATGCTATTAAATGACTCAAGGTTTGAATTGTATCTATTTGATAGATTTTTTAGAGTTATTGCTGATGGAAAACAACTTCTAAATCTAAATAGTGATGGCGGATTTGTTTTGATACTTACTTTATCAAAATTAATAGAAGCTGTAAATCTAAAAACAATAGAAGAGCTAACACAGGATATACAAAATAAACAAGCTGAAAAAACTATCAATAGTAGTGTAAAAACTGTAACTAACGATACAAAAGTGATAGATACTGTACAAAAAGATATAGCAAAAGTAGAAAATAATAATGAACAAAAAGTTATATCTGAAAATGAAAAACTATTTTTAAAAGTGATAGCAAATATTTATGACAAAGATTATGCTTTGGGTGAATGTTTTGAAAAAAGTTTTACTTTTTCATCTTATGAAAATAATATTTTGAAAATCAATAGTACGGCAAGTGGAGATTGTAAAACTTTATTATTTAAAAACTTTTCACATATAAAACTTTTTATAGAAAATGTCTTTGGAGAAGATACAGAGCTTGATTTTGATAAAATAAAAAAAGAACCCAAAAAGGAGATGGCCCGGACAATACAACCAACCATAGAAGCTAATTTTAATACAAAAAAACAAAGCTTAGATGATAATACAAGCGTAGGTTCTATGATAGAAGATATAGAATTAAATCAAACTTCAAGTTGTGTATCAACTCTTTCTAGTGTATCTAATCCAACACTATCTCAAGTTGAATTAAATATTAATGATGTATTAAATTCAAAATTTATGAACTCTGCTTTACAGCTTTTCCAATCACCAAATCCACCAAGAATTAAGTCAAAATTATAAATAAATCCAAATAGTGTGTATAATAAACTACTAACCTTGATTGACATAGACTCAAGTTTGTGATATAATCTGCTAAAATAAAATATATTATTAGAGGTTATTAATGGCAAAAAGTTTATATGAAACATTAGGTGTAAGTGAAAATGCAACAGCACAAGAGATTAAAAAAGCTTATAGAACACTAGCAAAAAAGTATCATCCAGATATAAATAAAACAGCTGAAGCTGAAGAGAAATTCAAAGAGATCAATGCTGCTTATGAGGTATTGGGTGATGATCAAAAGAAATCTCAATATGATATGCATGGTGATGATATGTTTGGTGGTCAAAATTTTCATGATTTTGCACAAGGGCAAGGAGCTGGTGTAGATATAAATGATATCTTAAGACAGATGTTTGGACAACAAGGTGGTGGCTTTGGTCATCAAGGTGGATTTGGACAACATGGAGGATTTGGTCATGGTGGTTTTGGTGAACCAGATTTAGATATTAGTGCAAATTTAACTATTGACTTTGATATTGCTGTTTTGGGTGGCACTAAAAATATATCAATAAATGGTGAAAGTTTTGATATAAAAATACCAGAAGGTATATCAAATGGTCAAAAAATAAGAGCTAAAAACAAAGGAAAACAAGCTCAAGGTTATCCAAGAGGTGATTTAATTATTACACTAAATGTTGCGTCTAGTGATCAATACACAAGAGATGAGTTTGATTTAACAAAAGTATTTGATATACCACTAAAAACAGCACTTTTTGGTGGAAAAGTTGTAATACCTACTTTAACAAAAGATATTACACTAAAAGTACCCCAAAATACAAAACAAAATCAAAAGTTTAGAGTAAAAGAGCAAGGTGTTTTAAATAGAAAAACAAAACAAAAAGGTATGTTGTATCTTAAAGCAAATATTATATTGCCAAAGCTTGATAGTTTAGATGAAGATTTGATCAAACTTTTAGAAGAAAAATTACCAGAAAGTTTATAAGATGCCTTTAAGTAAATCATATTGTCAACCTGTTTATTTAATAAGTGAAGTTTCTAAAATTTTAGATATTCATCCTCAAACATTAAGGCAATATGAGAGGGAAGGATTAGTAACTCCTAGTAGAACAAATGGTAAGATAAGACTTTATTCCCAAGAAAATATTGATTATATTAAAGAGATACTTTTACTAACTAGAGTTGAGGGTATAAATTTAGCAGGTGTGGATAAAATATTAAAATTACAATTAAAAATTACAGAGTTAGAATTGTCTATAAAAGAATTAAATAAACTACAAATTGATAAAAAAGACTCAACTAAGGCTTTGGTAGTTAAAAAAAGTCAATATGATATTATTATTTTCGATGACTAGAAGATTTTTATAATCTTCTAGTATCT
>JAYEJC010000019.1:0-29507 GCA_034660335.1 Campylobacterota bacterium | reverse complement strand
AGATATGAGACATGTTTCCACCTTCATAATCAGTATCTCTATTCCAAGCACCATCTTCGCTATCTACTCTAAAATATGCACTATTTGCATCATCTCTAAATTTTACATCTTCAAAAATGAAGTATTCGTTTTCAGGACCAAAATATGCTACATCACCAACATTTGCATCAGCCATATGTTTTAAAGATGCTTTGGCGATACTTCTTGGACATTTTGCATATGCTTCCTCTTTATATATATCATATACATCACAAATAACAATAATAGTACTATCTGCTGTAAATGGATCTAGAAATGCTGTTTTAACTTCTGGCTGTAAAATCATATCTGATTTCTCAATTGGCTGCCAACCATTAATACTTGACCCATCGAAAGGCATACCAAAATCAAGTTGTTTTTGTGTAACTGCACTCATCCTATAGCTAATATGATGCCATGCACCTTTAATATCTGTAAATCTAAAATCTACAAATTCAACTTCATTTTCTTTACAGTAGCTAAAAAATTCTTCTGTGTTTTTTACAAATTTTCCCATTTATTATTTCCTTATTGTTTTAGTAGCTATATTCTATCGTATTTAAAAATAAAGTCAAGTAAATAAGTGAATAAAAAATATACAATTTAGCTCAATTCATTATAAAGTTTTAATTAAGATTAATAAAGAAATTACGCTTGATTTGTAGAGATATAAAAATATATTGACTAATTTTTATTTATTTGAGTATAATTATAAAAATATTAGGAGATATAATAATATGGTTATAGAAAAAGCAATACAAAATTTAGATACTTTAATATCACAAGTTGAATTTACAAGATTACAAGTTAGTGATCACTTAATAGTACAAATTATAGCAGTTAGTAAATATTCTACTAGTGATGATATAAAAGTTTTATACAATGCAGGTCAAAGAGCATTTGGTGAAAATAAGATACAAGACTTAAAAGTAAAACAAGAGCAACTAAAAGATTTACCAATAGCATGGCATTTTATTGGTACACTACAAAAAAATAAAATAAATAATTTAATAGATCTAAATCCAGTCTTATTTCATTCATTAGATAGCTTAGAGCTAGCAAGTGAGCTAGACAAAAAACTTAAAGCGAAAAATAAAACTATGAACTGCCTACTTCAAGTAAATAGTGCAAATGAATCTACAAAATCAGGGGTTTCTCCAAAAGATGCTATATCTATTTATAATGTAATAAAAACAAAATATAAAAATATAAATCTAAAAGGTATCATGAGTATTGGTGCAAATACTACAGATGTTCAAGAGATAAAAAATAGTTTTATAACAACAAAAGAGATATCAAGTAAGATAGATGGAGATATTTGTTCAATGGGGATGAGTGGTGATTTTCAAGCTGCTATTTTAAATGGAAGTAATATGATACGAGTTGGTAGTGCTTTATTTAAATCTTAATTATACCTCTAAACATATTTAAGTGGTATTTGAACACTATCTCTTACTTTATACCCTTTATGTGGTATTGTTAAGTTTTTTGTATTGAGCTTTAGATTGTTGTAAAATATAATATCAATATCTAAAGTTCTAGGAGCATCTTGAAAACTTCTTTCTCTTTTAAATCTCTTTTCATATCTTTGAAACTCTTTTAGACAACTATAAACACTAAGATTTGTTTGAAGTACAATAACAGCATTTAAAAAATCATTTTGCTCCAAAAATCCAAATGGTGGATTTTTTAGTATTGGTGATGTTTCTATTATACTAAATCTACTATCATTTAAAAAAGAGTTAAAAAGCTTATTAAATCTTTTTTTTATATCACCTATATTGCCCCCTATTCCTATAGTGACTTTATTATTTAAGTTTGATTTTTTTTTACTCTTATATGGATATAGATGTGTAAAATACAATACTAATTCTTCATTAATCTTTTTTTTCACTTTTTTCCTTTTCATTAGCTATATTATATATAAAACTAAATAGTTCAGATACTACTTGATATAGTTGTGTTGGTATCTCTTTGTTTAATTCTATTTCACTTAACATATTTACTAAGTCTTCATCTTTTTTAATTGGTATATCGTTTTGTTTTGCTATTTTAATAATCTGTTGTGCATTTTTATTTTTACCATATGATGTTACAATTGGGGCTTGATTTTCTTTATTATTGTATTTTAGTGATACTGCTTTTTTAGTAAACTCTTTTTCCATAACTAAGCTTTTATATCAATACCAAAATTTAAACCATAACTATTGTCATCATAAGTTTTTTCTTGTTCAGTTTTTTTATCTTCTGTAAGCAAATCAAAAACATTCAACTCTGTTATTATTAATCCAAACTCATATATAGAGCTTCTAAAGTTTGATAAAGATTTTTGAATTTTATATTTTAATTCACTATTTTCAACTGCTATATTGATTGATATATTACTATTATTAAGTTGAATAAGTGATCTTATCTCACCATAATTTTTTAAACTTAGATCAACTATACAAGAGAAACTATTTTTATCATCTTGTTTAAATTTCAACTCCCCACTATCTAAACTATTCCATAAAAATGGAAAATAGATAATACTTGAATTTGAGGTATATGAATAAAGTTGATAAAATTCTATTTGTTGAATAAGCTTATCTACTAAAACTTTCATCTCTTTTTGTGGTTCTATCGTTTGTTTAGTATCAAGAGTTTCTTGAAGTTGTAATAAAACAGTTTTTATATCATTTTTAAACTCACTATTTGAAGCTATTTTTGATTCTAAAAAGATACCACTATTGATAAAATTATTTTTTAATCCATCACTACTTGTATCTTTTATATTTGTTAAAAACTCTTTTATTATACTATTTTGTGTTTCGAATTTTGTATCATTATTTAAAACTTTTGATAAGTTATTTAGATCATTATTTATAGATTTTATATTAAAAATATCTTTATTATTAGATAAAATATTTTCAACTTTGTTTTTTGATTTAAGTTGATTTGAGATATCACTAAACAATGAATTTAAAATTTTTTGAATATCTTTATCTTTTAATAAAACATCAATATCTACTTTTCCGTTATTTGAAATTGTATCTAGTTTTTCTTTTACAATATTTTGTAATTTTGATGAAAAAAGATTTAGTATTGTAGAACTATTTATATTCATAACTATCTATTTGCACTTATTGCATATACCTTTTATAATAACATTTTCTACAATATACCCATCTAATTCAAAATCACAAGGTTTATTTATACACTCTACGCCATTACATAAACTACATATAAAATGAGCATGTTTATTTTTACTTATCTCAAAATATCTTTTTTTATCATTTGATTCAAATGAATTAACAATATGTTCATCTTCAAACTTCGATATATTTCTATAAAATGTTGCTTTATCCATAGATATATCTAGTTTTATATCTTCATAACTCAAAGGTTTTGTTGCGTTAAGCAATATATTTAATATAACTCTTCTTGCATTTGTGAGTTTAATATTTTTATCTTCAATTAATTTAGCTATTTCCATATTTTATTTTATCCAAACCTTATTTTAAAAGCTCTAAAAGCTCATCACCTTTAATTATATCATTATCATCAACTTGTGAATCAAAAATACCATCTTGTAGTGCTTGTTTTTTCTCTTGTAGCTCTATAATCTTTTGTTCTATACTATTTTCTATGATTAATTTATATACAAATACAGCTTTTGTTTGACCTATTCTATAGACTCTATCAGATGCTTGATTTTCTACAGCTGGATTCCACCATGGATCATAATGTATAACAGTATCGGCCTCAACTAGATTTAATCCAACACCACCAGCTTTTAAAGATATTAGAAAAATATCTTTTTTTCCACTTTTAAAATCATCTATAACCTCTTCTCTTTTTGTTGTTGAGCCTGTTAATTTTGAATAAGTTATTTTTTTAGAGATTAATCTTTGTTCTATTATACTAAGCATAGAGGTGAATTGTGAAAATATTAATATCTTTTTTTTCTCTTCTAATAACTCATCTAATAGATCTATTAATAACTCTAGTTTTGCTGAGTTTTTTACATTTTTTGCTTCATCTAATTTTAAAAGTGAAGGATCACAACAAACTTGTCTTAATTTTAAAAGTGCATCAAGTATTGTGATTTGTGAGCTTGCTATCCCTTTTTTCTTTACTGTTTCTCTTACTTTTTTCTCCATTGTGACACGAATAGTTTCATAAAGTTTAGATTGTTTTGTATCAAATTGTGTATATTTTAGAATAATTAATTTTGATGGTAACTCTTTTGCAACCTCCTCTTTTGTTCGTCTTATCATAAATGGTTTTATTTTTTTATTTAGTAGCTCTCTTCTGCTAGAGTTATTTTCTTTTTCAATTGGTATTTGATAAAAATTTTTAAAAAAACTTTGTGTATCTAAAAAACCTGGCATTAAAAAACTAAAAATACTCCACAACTCACCTAAATTATTCTCTACAGGTGTACCACTTAATGCTAATCTATGGTCGCTTTTTAAAGATTTTATTGCTATAGTCATTTTTGTTTTTGGGTTTTTGATTTTTTGAGCTTCATCTAAAACTATATATGAAAAACTAATATTTTTATATATCTCAAAGTCTTTTGTAATCAAAGGGTATGTAGAAAGTATTAAATCATAATTTAAAATTTTATTATAATTTTCTTTTCTATTTATACCTTGAAGAGATAATACAGATAAATTAGGAGTAAACTTTTTTGCTTCATTTTTCCAGTTTGCTATAAGTGATGTTGGCATTATTATTAAACTAGGTTTTTTTAATATATTATCCTCTTTTAATCTACTTAGGTGTGCCAATGTTTGTATAGTCTTGCCAAGTCCCATATCATCTGCTAAGATACCAGAAAAATTAAATTGATATAAAAATCCAAACCAATTTAATCCATCTTGTTGATACTCTCTTAGAGTTGCATTTAAACAATTTGATACTTCTATATTCTCTAAACCTTTATAGTTTTTGAGTTTGTTTGATAAATTTTTTAACTCTGTTGATCCTTTCCAAACTACACAACTATTCAGATCTTCTATTAGATGTGCATCATATGGAGATAGTTTAAATTTATCATCTTTTGTTTTTTGATTAAAAAGTGTAAAAATAGTTTTCAATACTGGTTCAATCTCATTTTTATCTATTTTTAAAAAGTGGTTCTCTTCCACCTCTAGATTAAAAACTTCAGGCAAACTTTCAAACTGTTCAAATTGCTCTAATATTGGTGAAACTAAATTTAGAAGTGGTCTTGCTATTCCATTAAATTCTATATCAAAAGATAGATCAAACCAGTTATTAGTATCACTATTTTCACTTTTTAAGATTATATTAGAGTTGTTTTCAAATTTCATGGTAAAACTATCATCAAAAACAATATCCCATCCATCATCTTTTAAAATAGGTATTTGTATATATAAAAAATCATTCCACCTTTGTAGTGCATCTTGCATAGATATCTTTGTTAAACTTTCAAAAACTAAATTATCATCTTTTATTTTAGGTGAAAATCCCAAATCTTCTAATCTTTTTTTAGCAGCTATCTCAAAAGCCAAATCTCTTTTTATCTCAATCTTAGAACCATTTTCAAAAAAACTTATATCTTCAATATTTGGTATATATTTTATGGTATATAAGCCATATTTAAAACTCATATTTATAGTATGAAACTTATATCTACCATTATCAACTCTAAATAATTTTATATTTACAATAGGTTTTTCATCTATTTTTATATATTCAAAACCTTGTGGTGTTGGTAAATTTATATTTGGAGAGATTTTTGAAATAACTTCAAAAACTTCATCTATTTTATCATTTGGTACTATTGGTAGCTTTTGTAATGCTTCTAAACTATTTTTACTATACTCAATATTTGTATTGTAAAAACGATGTTTTTTTGTATCTAGTATCAACAAAGGAGTAGTATCAATGATTTTAAAATCACTTGTAAGATTAGAGATTAATTTTGAATTTTTATCATCTAAATCTATCCAAGTAAATGTTATATCTTTTATCTCATTTGATATCTCTAAGGGGATATTTTCTTTTTTGTAAAAGGCTCTTTTTGTCAAACAAAGTTTGTTTAAAATCAAATAGCCCAACTCCCCTTGAATAGAAGATGAGTTACTTTCCCATTTTGGCATAATACCTTTGCATAGCTCTATGATATCTTTATCTTTTGAGTCTATAATATCTAAATAGTTCAAACCATACAAAAAACTATCACTACTTAATAATCTACCTTTTCCTATTTTATTTTTATATATTATTTTTGATTTATAGAACTTAATATCATCTTTGTGATATTTGTTTTCATCCTCAAATAATCTATATAAAACAAAATATTCATTATTAGAACTATTTTTATTTTCTATATTTTTTTTATTTTCTTGAATAAACTTTTCCAACCAAACATCTATATCACTTGAAAAGTTATTACTTGAGTTGTCTTTTATGTATTCAAAACAAACAGCAGCGATATGTTTACAATTGTACCCAACAGGGCAACTACATCCACCTGTAATATTCAATATATCATCTATTTTGACTAATTTTATACTTTGATTATAATGCTCGTAACCACTACCATTAACACTTGATTTTATATGGATTTTTGTTGAAGTTTTTGAAGCTATATCATATTCTAAGACCTGATTTGAACTATAATATTGATACCCTTTTTCTAGTGTTTTTTTATCTATTGAGTGTGATAAGTCTTTTTTTGTTATTTTCATTTATGAATTGCACTTACCAATTTGAGCTTTCAGACCTAAAAGTCTACAACTATTCTCTAAAATAGCTACTTTTTTAACTAATTCATTCATATCTCTATCAAATACATAAACACCAACACCTTTTATCACAATTAGATGATTTTTTGTTTTTTTCAACTCTCGTGGAATCTCCAAAAAGCATCTATCATACCAACTTTCAAAATCTTTTGGATCATAAACTTTTATTTTATCAAATATTGTTTTTCCAAAATAATCCTCAAACACTATCTCATCATGCTCCATAGAATAAGCTGTCGTATAAGGTGGCATACCAAATGCTATAAATTTTGCTTCATGTATTTGATTGTAGATTGAGTTGTGAACATTTGCTTCAATACTAGCTATTTTCCAGCTATAATCGTATTTATTCATTGTTAATTCACATAAAGAACTTGCACCTATCTCATCAAAAATAGCTTCTTTTGTATTTATAATAAAACTATCATGATCTATTTTTTTTGATATAGCCCCATGATATATACCAAAAAAATTTTTTCTAAAGAGTGCTAAAGAGATATCAGAAAGATGTTTTACAATAGACTTATCTAACAATTTCATATCCTTATAATCATTTTTTTGGTATTATATCCATTAAAAACCATATTTAGGATTAAATCTTGCAAGAACAAATCATACCCCATATACCTGTTTTATTTAACGAAGTTATAGATACATTTAAAGACCTAGAAGATGGATATATCATCGATTGTACACTAGGCTATGGTGGACACTCCTTAGGTATTTTAGAATCAAATCCAAATATAAAACTAATATGCAATGACCAAGATGATGAAGCATTGAATTTTTCAAAACAAAGATTGAGTAAATATCAAGATAGAGTTATATTTAATAAAGGTAATTTTAAAAATGTTATTGAAACTTTCAAAGATAAGAAAATAGTAGGTATTTTAGCTGATATTGGGGTATCATCTTTACAGTTAGATAAAGATGATAGAGGTTTTGGTTTTCAAAGCAAAACATTAGATATGCGTATGGATCAAAACCAAACACTAAGTGCAAGTGATGTTGTAAATAATTATTCACAAAAAGAGTTAGAATATATTTTTAAAGAGTACGGTGAGGTTAAAGAGTATAAAAAAGTAGCCTCATTGATTATACAAAATAGACCATTTTCTAGTGCTGATGAGCTATCTGTTTTTTTATCAAAAAATATGTACAAAGGCAAAATACACCCAGCGACACTACCTTTTCAAGGTATAAGAATAGAAGTAAACAATGAATTAGGTGTATTAAAAGAGCTTTTTGAACAAATCGAAAATGCAAATTTTCATAATACTAAAATAGCTATAATCTCTTTTCACTCTTTAGAAGATAGAATTGTGAAAAACTACTTTAAAAAATGGACAATGAGATGTATATGTCCTGCTCATATTATGAGATGTGAATGTGGAAACAATCACTCAAAAGGTAAAAACCTAACAAAAAAACCAATAATACCTACAAAAGAGGAGATTAAACAAAATAGTAGAAGTAGAAGTTCTAAAATGAGAGTATTTCAATTTGACAGCTAAAAAAGCGTTATTATTAGTGTTTTCACTACTATTTATACTATTGCTTCTAATCATACCAAAAATATATCTTAGAAATAACATATATTATATAAGTAAAGATATAAATAAACTAGATACTCACTATATCTCTTTAAAAGAGGAAAACAAATTTTTAAAACAACAACATGAAGATGCACTTTTCAAAAATCAAATTATGGATAGTCTGATTTTAGAAAATTTAGAATAAGTTAATGGTAAACTACTATTGTGATTATAGTCTAATTTACAAATTAATATATTCAGCGTTTTCAACTACTTTTTCAACCTCAAAAGCACTTATATTTCTCTCTTTAGGATCAAATACAACTCCTATAATATATACATCTTTTGAAGTAGATAAATATTTTTCATAGTATTTTTTTTCTTTTATCTGTTCTAGTGGATCACCTTTTGTGATTTTAAATTCAAAGATATAAACTCTATCATTAAACTTTATAGTTAAGTCTATTCTTCCTTTGTTTGTAACATCTTCGGCTATTAGTTCACACCCCAATGCTGCAAAATATGTAAAAAACACACTTGCATAAAAACCTTCATAGTTTTCTATCTCATTGTTTGTGAAGTTATTGTAAGCGATACTTGAAAAGAGTCTTTTGATGGTGTTTTTTAATTGTTCTAAATTAGCATCTTCAAATATATCGTATAAATCATCTGATATAGATATATTGTCATTTGAGGAAAATCTTTGCAATATGTAATCATAAAAACTCAATCTTACCTCTTTATTTGGAAAATCCAAAATATAATAAAATCTATCTCTTTTTTGTTTCATCTCTTTTATAGTTAAAAATCCAGACTGAATCATAATAGTAGTTAAATTTAAATTTTCAATATCAAATGAATTTATATCTTTTTCTTCAATTATAAGATTAGAAAACTCTGGTACAAAATAGTTGTTCTTTTTTATAAGATTTATCAAAAAACTAGGAGAACCTGTCTCAAACCAATAGTTTGCAAACTTCTTTTTGTTATCTATGAAGAGCAATATATCATAAGGGTTATAAACCTTTTCACCTAAAAAGTTATATCCATTGTACCACTCTTTTAGTTTATCAATATCTATATCTTTTAGATAGGGATAGAATACTGTTTCTAAATCATTTTGAGTATATCCGCAAATATCTCCAAAATCTTCATTTAGTGAGATATCTTTTAAATTATTTAATCCTGAAAATATAGATACTCTTGAAAATTTTGAAACTCCAGTAAGCATACAAAACTTTACAAACTCATCGTTGTCTTTTATTTGAGAGTAAAACCCTTTTAGTGTATCTCTTATATCTTTGGCTATATCTATTTTTTCTATATTATCAAGTATTGGTTTATCATATTCATCTACAAGTATTACTACTTTTTGATTGTATTTTTCACTAGCTTTATTGATAAGTTGATTAAAATAAGTAGAGACTTCAGCAGATGGATTAAAATCCAATTGTAATCTTTCTTTATTTTTATCTAAGATAGATATTATTATATCTTTTGTAGATTCTTTATTTTCAAATATCCCTGCAAAAGATATTTTAATAACGGGATATTTTATATCCCAATCCCAATTATCATAGATATGTAAGTCTTTAAAATACTCTTTATATCCCTCATATATATTGTGAATAGTATCTATAAAAAGTGATTTACCGAATCTTCTAGGTCGTGATAAAAAGATATAAGAGTTATTAGATATTAATTCTAGGGCTATTTTTGTTTTATCTACATAAAGATAATCTTCACTTCTAATCTTTTTAAATGTTTGTATTCCTATAGGTAGTTTTTTTAGCATTTTTTATCTTTTTTATTGAATTGTATCATAAAAATTATTATATTATATATTTAGTATTTCTTTGTTAAAATAAATAAAATAATATTTAGGTAAAAGATGGTTAAAAACTTATTTTCTACATTTACAGTAACAATAAAATCATTTGAAGAGTTACTACTTCAGGCTAATTTTGATGTTAAAAAAGCAAACTCAATTTTCAAAACAAATAAAATAGATATCAATCATATTGACAAAAATGGTGACACATTTTTAGATAAATGTTTAAGAAATAATAAATTTAAAGCATCAAAATGGTTAATATCTAAAAAAATAAAAATATCTAAAAAGAATAAAGACAATATATCAACAATAAGATTAGCAATAGAAAAAGGTGATGTATCAATTGTTGATGATTTGATCAGGTATTCAGATTTTAATATTAATCAAAAAGATAAAAATGGTAGGTCATTATTACAAGATGCTGTGATTTTAGGTAATGAAAAAATATCAAATATTTTAATCAATAACAATATAGATATAAATCTAAAAGATCAAAAAAATAGAAATGTAGCTTTTGATGCTATCTCATATGGTGATGAAAAAATAGTAAATAGCATAATATCAAATAAAGATTTAGAACTAAACAACATAGACTCAGATGGAAAAACGATATTACATAATCAAATAGTATTAGAAGATGATAAGTTAGCAGAAAAACTACTAATCAACGGTGCAGATCCAACTATTCCAGATAATAATGGTATGAACTTTTTAACACATACAGCCTTAAGAGGTGAAGATGGTGCTGATTTATTAGATGTAGCGATTAATACAGGGTGCAACCTAAATAAAAAACTTGCAAATAAAAATTCTGTTTTACTAGAGGTGCTTTACTCTTTTATTAGAGTTAGTGATGGAGAACTTCAAAGAAGAAAAGAGCTAAAAAATGTAGCAAAAAAATTAATTGATAATGGTTCTGATATAAATGATATAGATAAAAATGGTGAAACAACTCTTTTTGAAATGGTACGAAAAAGTGATGTTGAAGGTGTAGCATTTTTAATAGAAAATAAACTTGATGTAAATAAAAAAAACATAAACAACGATACACCTCTTGGTATTGCTATTTTAAAAGGTATAGAAAATTTTGATTTAATACTTCTACTTTTGCAATATGGTGCAGATCCAACTATTAGAAATAAACATAGTCAAACTATACCAGAGGTTTTAAATGAACTTATTTTACATACTCATGGTTTAAAACAGATGTCACATAAAGAGTTTATACCCTTTGTAAATAAAAATGGTAAATATATGTTGATTTTAAAAGAGATTTTATCAATTAAAAATATTGACTTTGATTATCTAGATTCAACTGGAAACCCCCTATTCTTTTTGCCTTTTTTATATGGTGATTTAAAAACATCAAAACTATATATCAAAAATAATATTGATATTAATATGAAAAATAGCTCAGGTCATAATCTTTTTTATGAATATGTATTAAGAGTATTTAATCAAAATGAATATTTTAATGAATTTAGGGAAAATCTAGTATATCTTTTAGTAAATAAATCAAATATAGACTCACGAAATAAACATGGTCAAACAATATTTACAAAAGTCGCACTTATTAATAACTGTAATTTAAAACTATTTAGAAAGTTGATTGAAGTTACTAGATATGATTATACATCTATTGATAACTTAGGTAGAACAATAATACACTCTTGTGTTTGGTCTAATAATATTGAATTACTAAATTTAGTCTATGGTGTAGGTAGAAATATACAAAACATATCAGACAACTACAATATATTACCAATAACATATGCAGGACTACTAGGAAACCAAAAAATGGTTATAGAGTTTTTAAGACGAGATGCTATGATAAAAAGCTCAAAACCAATCACAAACGGAGCAAAAAAAAGATTTCAACCTATGTTAAAAAACCTTGATAAATTATTGATAGATATTGAAAATAGTGACAATATAAGAAAATTAAATATTTTTATAGAACAAACAAAAAAAGATTTCACTTTATTAGACCTATAATATTGGGCTAATGTTTAGAACTAATTTGATATAATCGTATACAAAATCAATACTACTTAAAGAGGGTAAACTATGAACTTAAAAGAACAATTAAAATCAGACTTAAAAGATGCAATGAGAGCAAAAGATATAACAAAAAGAGATAGTATAAGAGCTATAAATACAATGATAAAACAAATAGAAGTTGATCAAAGAGTTGATTTAACTGATGGTGATATTATCAAACTTATTCAAAAAGGGATAAAACAAAGAGAGGAGGCAATCACTCAATACAAAACTGCAAATAGAGATGACCTAATAGAAGTCGAGCAAAATCAAATTGATATATTCTCTTTATACCTACCAAAACAACTATCAGATGAAGAATTAGAATCTATTATTCAAGATATTATTAAACAAACAGGTGCTACTACTATGAAAGATATGGGAAAAGTGATGAATCCTGCAAAAGAGAAAGTTGGTGGTAGTGCTGATGGTAAAAGAATAAATATTATTGTAAAAAAACTACTTAGTTAGGTGCAAAATGGAAGATATATCCAATATTACAAAACAAACTATTTTAAACTTATCAAAGCATAATATTGATGCAACTCCTAAGGCCTATACAAAAGAGTTTTGTAAGATTGTCGATGATATTGATTTTAATATAAGTGAATGTGAATATTTTAAAAATGCACTAAATAAAATAAGCAATGATGAAAAAAAAGCATTTCATAAAAGTATAGATTCTACATATGACCTAATAGATATTTTATTAAAACGAGTTGAAAAGAAAAATCTTGATAAGATGTCAGAGCTATTAAAACAAGCAATGACACCATCAATATCACTATCAATTAGTGATGATTTACATAGTTTTTCTATAAAAATTGGTGATTCACCATCTTTAATTTTTGAAGAATCTATCCAAAAAGAGATTGAAAAATTTATTGAAAAAAGATTTGAAGTTGATAAAGAGATTGTAGCTAAAAAAACAGCAGATATAGCAAGACTAATAACTTTGATGAGTAAGTACCTAGGTGATGCTATAGATAGTAACAGCAAAGGAAGCAGTAGTGTTTCACAAATCAAAGATAAAATCAACTCAATTTGTGTTTCAGGCTCTACAAAAGATGAGTTAAATAAACTACAAACAAAACTAGTTCAAGCGGCTATTAGCATCGAAAATGAGATGCAAACTGTGAATTCTACTTTACAGTCTGGTAAAGATGAAGTAAAAGCTTTAGAAACAAGAATACAAGAGTTGGAAAAAGAGTTACATAAAACAAAAGAAAAAAGTACAAAAGATCATCTAACAGGTACTTTAAATAGAAGTGCTTATGAAAATGAACTAAAAAAACTTGATGAACAATACAAAAGAATAAATACAGATTTTGCTATCGTATTTTTTGATATTGATCACTTTAAAAATGTAAATGACACTTACGGTCATGAGGGTGGAGATATTATATTAAAAACATTTTCTGCTTTGATATTAAAACTAACAAGAGATATAGATGTAGTAGGTAGATATGGTGGAGAAGAGTTTGTAGTTGCTGTGCATTACAAAAGTATAGATGAGTTAGAGACATATGTAAAACGGATTAAAAATGTAGTAACAAAAAATAAATTTATATACAAAGAGCATAAAATATCTATTACATTTAGTGCAGGAATTGAGCTACGATCAAATACACAAAGTGTTGAAGAGACAATCTCAAATGCAGACAAACTACTATATAAAGCAAAAAATACAGGTAGAGACAAAATAATATTTTGGAATAAAACAGAGATTTAATCTTAAGGGAACCCACGACTTTAGTCTGGGTATAATGTGAGTTTAAAGTTGTAATTTACTACAATAAAAAAGCCCCTTTTTAAAGGGGCTTTTTTTATAATTTTAATTTACTTAAATCTCGTTTTCTACTTGATACTGCTATGACTACAAATACCATTGCTGTTAATACATACACCCATGTTGGTATAGGTACAGGATCTCCTGTAGCGTATGAGTGCATACCACTTAAATAAAAGTTTACACCAAAATATGTCATCAAAATAGATGAAAATGCCAAAGTAGATGCAACTGCAAAAACATACGGTTTATTTAGTTTTGGTATCATTCTAAGATGTAAAACAAAAGCATAAACTATGATTGATACCCATGCCCAAGTCTCTTTTGGATCCCATCCCCAGTATCTACCCCATGACTCATTTGCCCAAACTCCACCTAAAAAGTTACCTATTACAAGTGCTGCTAAACCTATAATCAATGAAGCTTCATTTATAGCTGTTATTTGTTTGATAGTATCATCTATATGTGGCTTGTTTGGTGTCCTAAATATAAATAAAAGCATAGCCATAAAACCTAGCATTGCACCAATAGCTAAAAATCCATAAGAAGCAGTGATAATAGATACATGTATAGTCAGCCAATAAGATTTCAGTACAGGCACTAGATTTGTTATTTGTGGATCGATTCCACTTAAGTGTGCTGTAAACATAAAAACACCAGCCATAACAACAGTAGCACTTAGTGCCATAATTGATTTTCTAAAGAAAAATAATCCAGCAAACATAGCAGACCAAGCGATATAAACTAAAGACTCATAAGTATCACTCCAAGGAGCATGTCCACTTATATACCATCTCGTCCCCATTCCATAAGTTTGGATTGCAAATAAAACAGCAAGTATTACAAAAAATATAGTATTTATTTTCGGAGATGACCATTTTTTATTAAATACAGTCAAAAATGATATAATAAATAAAATAATACCTACTACTACATATGCAATAGTTAGTTTTGGGAAAATAGCTAGTTTATTAAAAAGTATCTCATTGTTTATCTTATCTTCAGATGGAATCAGTTTTGAATCTACACCTCTTTGGTATTGTGATATAAAATCTATAAACTTAATAGGATCTTTAAAGTTCTCATTTGCAAGTGAACCAAATAAACCTTTCACCATATTTTGAACAGCCATTTTATGCTTATCTTCTAAGTTATTAACAGCTTCCATTGGTGTTAGCCATTTATCTTTAACTTTTGATTTGTCATCTTTTACAGGTGATGGAAATACTCTAAAAAGATCACCATAAAAAACCATATATGCTATATTTAATCTCTCATCAAGTTTTAATACATCTTTTTCAAATGTACCTCTTTGATTTGTATTCATAGCATTTACCTCTTTTACATAAGATGCTAATTTATAATTTTTGCCATCAAATATTTCAGAAAAAGCTATATGTTTTCTTGTTTTTTCTACACCCAATATTTTTTTTAGTTTTGGTGTTGTTATTTTCAACATTTTTATATTTTGCCAAATATCAGGACGACTCATCATCCCTAATACAACTTGATTTGCTTCCATACCTAAAAGTGTACTTTTTCTACTAAGTTTATTTAAAATCTCAGTATTTAAGCTATCAAGTGGCTTCATTCGTCCAGCACTTTGAACTACTAGCTTACCAAACTCATTTGCTATATCTTTTGAATTATCTCGAAAAGTTTTTAAATACTTTACTGTTGTATTATCTGATTTTATTGTGTTATTTGTATCAACTGCAAATGAAGGTGTAGTCAAGAATAGACTTAAAACAGATATAAAAAGTATTGAATTAAATTGTTTTATATATCTAGTTAGTTTCATAAATCTGGATTTTTTATCAAACATATTCATAACTAATCCCAAAGCCAATAAAAAATATCCAATATAAGTAGGTATTGTACCTGGGTCATTGTTTACAGATAGTACTGTACCTGTCTCATCTGGATCATATGAACTTTGAAAAAACTGATATCCACCATAAATAAGTGTTGAATTCATAAAAATTCTATAATCAAACTCTTTATTATTTGCCTTATCAATTACTGTGACTTCACTAGCATATGAAGATGGTGACATACTTCCTGGGTATCTATCTAATTGAAAGTCATTTAACCTTATAGCAAAAGGTATAGATAAAGGTTTTGAACCATATGATACTTTTATATGAACATTATCATCAAACTCTAAATCCCTTGTGATTCCACTAGAACCTCTTTGACCCACAAGTTTAATAAGTTTATCTTCTCCATTGTAAGATACTTTTGTACCAATAAGATTCATAGTAGCTGAACCTTTTTTTGCAAATGTATAGTTGTCAAGTGAGATATTTAAAACTTTACCCTCAAACTTAATATCATAACTAAAGTGATTATTACCAATTGCTCCAAACTCTTTTGGAAACTCTTTGTAAACACTATTACCATTATGTTCAATAGTTACTTGAAAATATGGCTCCAAAGATATCATAGAGCTTTGTGTTTGCCCTTCACTTATACGCATAACACCCTCATATCCAACATACCTAGTAAGAGATGCACCTATTAGCATCACAACAAATGATATATGGAAAATAAACTTTGCTTTTTGATTCCACATTTTTCTTCTAAATATAATACCAAGAAGATTTATAATACTCAATGTCATAACTATCTCATACCATAAATGATTGTATACTAAGACTCTAGCTGTTGAAGTACCATAATCATTTTCAATAAAAGTACCAATAGCAGCACCTGCACCAAGTAAAAAGAATAATACTAACATAGTCCATGTAGAAAATATTATATTTTGTGTTTTTACAATAAAATTTTGTTTCATATAATTTGATATCCTTATAATTGTATAGATGAAATTGTAACTAAAAAAGTGTATATAAAGAGTTGTTTTATACTAACTAACTAAATTTAATAATATATTTTAAAGGTTAGTTTTATTTGCTAACTTTTCGTTTTTCTTTTATCCATGATTTTATACCATTTTGTAGATGAAAAACATTTTTATATTTTAACTCTGAGGATAAAAAATTTTTTAAATAAGGGTGTTTAGACCCCCAAATTTTTCATTAAATCTAAAAGTATATAATTGTAAATAATAAAACTATAAAAACTGTAAATAAAAATCTTTTCATTGTTTCTCTCTTGCAAACATTTAAATATAAAACCAAATCAAATTTAGAACTTATTATATTTAAGTACAAATTATAGTTTTGATTTGGTATTATACTAAAACAAATTTAAATAACAATCATAATAATAATATTATTATTTATTAATAGTTCAATCCTCTATTAATTAACTATATTAATTGTTCTAAATCTTTTTTTGGTTTTATATTTGAAATATCTTTTAACATACCAACTTGTTTTATTAAATTTCCATTTCCTGTGCTTAGTTTTTTAAAAGCGATATCATAACTTTGGCTTGCATTTTTAAGTCCTATCTCAACTTTTTTAAAATCATCAACAAAACCATAAAATTTTTTATACAACTCCTCTGCTCTATTATAAACTTTTTCAATATTTTTTGCTTGTTTTTCATATCTCCATGTGTTTTCAACAGCTCTTAAAGCTACAAGCAATGTTGTTGGACTTACTAATATGATTTTTTCTTTAAAAGCATCATCATAAAGTGTTGTGTCATTTTGTAGGGCTAGCAACAATCCAGCTTCAATAGATATAAACATAAATACAAAATCTAAACTATTTATACCTTTTAGATTTTCATATCTTTTATTTGACAATAACTTTACATGTGATTTTATTGATTTTATATGATTGTTTAAATAAATCTGTTTTTTCTCTACATCATCCTCTACACAATACTCATTATAAGCAGTTAGTGATGTTTTTGCATCTATTATTATATCTCTATTGTTTGGTAGATGTACAACAACATCTGGTCTAAAACTATTGTTTTCATGATCTTTTAAACTAACCTCAGTATCAAACTCATAGCCTTCTCTTAAGCCAGAATTTTCAAGAACTCTTTTTAAAATCACTTCACCCCAATTTCCTTGCTTTTTATTATCACTTTTTAAAGCTTTTGTTAAATTATATGCATCATCACTTAGTTGTTGATTTAACTCTTTTAACATCTTTAGTTCTTGTTTTAATTCAGCTCTTGCAATACTATCTTTAAAGTGTACATCTTCAACTTTTTGTTTAAACTCTTTTAATTGTTGATTCATAGGATTTAATAGGTGTTCTAAACTATTTTGACTATTTTGATTAAACTTTTTACTATTATTTTCAAATATCTCTTCTGCTATATTTTTAAACTCGTTTTTTTGTTTTCTATTATTTTCTTCTATATTATTTAAAGTTGTTTCAAGTGTTGCTATTTTTATTTTATAATTTTTTATCTCTTCATTATCATTAAAACTTTTAGTTATCTGGTCATCTAAAATCTTTTTCAACTCATTAGATTGATCTACTAGGTTGTGATTTTTTTCATAAAGTTTTGCTAGTTCTATCTCATTTTTTTGATTTATTGATAATATCTGTTTTGAATATTTTTTTAACTCTTCTGTTTTTTTGATCTGTTTATTGTATAGTTTATATAATATACCAATTGGTATAATACATATGATTATACCAATTAAAAATTCTATTTGCATATATCTACTTTTTACAAAGTTTCTGTTTTTCTAGAGATAAAACTAAATACCAAAACACTAATAGGAACAATAATAAAACCTAAAACATATGGAAGTATCTCTAAGTATTTGTTGTTATTAAGATAAAAAAATCCTATAATTAAACCTACATAACCAAAAAGCCTATAAAATGAAGCCATACCAGCAAAAGATGATTTGAAATTTTTAAAATAATTTTGTTTTATAGGTTTCATAGCATCTTTTATCTGCTCTTTTGTTGGATTTTCTATAATCTCTTGTTCAACATCTGGTGAGTATAAGTCATATTTATCATCCATCTTATCAACCTCATCATAATTATCATCATCATTTACTTGAGTTTGGACTCTTTTATTTATGTTTTTTAGATATCCCAGATAAGACCCAAGAGTTACAAAAAGTGAACTAAAAAATGCAATTTGCGTATTTAAAAGCCAAATCATCTCTTGACTTAAAAAACAAAATAAAACAACACCAATATCAATAATAAAAACTATTTTTAAAGCCTTAGTTATCATCACTATCTTTATATCCATTTTCCATTTTATATTTATATTTTGGATCTTCTGCTAACTTATCAAGATCTTTTTTTGCTCTTTTATAAGCTTTTTGTACATTTAAAATAGCAGCTGCGATACCATAAGCTACACCTATCCATAGCGTCCATGTGTATCCAGTCCAACTTTTTAACAATAACCCAATACCAACACCTAAAGCTATAGCTACAACAATAGATATCCCCAACGACATATTATCTAAAGCTTCTAGCTTATCTTTATGCTTTGGTACATCTTCTGCTTTGTTTTTATTATCTTCCATTTATAAAACTTAAATATATGTACAACAATAATCGGTAACTTCAAGAACTTTTATATCAAAACTTGAATTAGCAGGCACTTCAAAATACTCCCCACCTTTAATAACCTCTTTATTGCTATCATCTGGAAACTCAACCTCAACATGACCAGCTAGTATCTCCATATGCTCAGCCTCTTGTGTACCAAAAGTATAAGCACCAGGCATCATAATACCAAGTGTCTTTCTACTTCCATCACTATGTATTACTGTTCTACTTGTCACTTGACCATCAAAATATTGATTTGCTTTTTTTATTATATTTGCATTTCCAAACTCACCTTCACCCTCTTTTGCTATCTCATAATCAACAACTTTTGAAACAGTATCTAGTGATTTTAAAAGCTCCACAACTTCTATATGTGCAGGATCTATAGCATATTTAGCTAAATCCTCTTTATTTTGTAATACAACAGTAAGAGATATATCAAAAGCTCTATCCTCTTGTGCAAAATTTATACCAACTTCTAGCCCTTTTATAAAATCTATATTATCTTTAAGACTATTTAATCTCTCAACAACTAAATCTTGTTGTTTTTTACCATCTTCACTTAATTTAAAAAATACTATATGCTTTATCATTATCAATCCTTATTATAAAGTTTTCATTACATCATTTGCCGCTTTTATAGTAGCATCAATATCTTTATTTGTCATAGTGTCACATATAAATCCAGCTTCATACTGACTACAAGCAAAATAAAATCCTTTTTTTAACATCTCATTATGAAATTTTGCAAATCTATTAAAATCACAAAAATCACTCACCTCTTTGAAGTTTGTAGGTGCTTTTTTGGCAAAGAAAAATCCAAACATACTACCTCTTGTATCTACTTGTAGCTCAATATTGTTTTTCTTAGCTACCTTTTTTAGTCCAGTTACTAATCTAACTGCTTTTTTATTTAATCTATCATATATAGTATCATCAGATTTTAATTTTTTCAAAGATACAAGACCAGCCGCCATAGCTACAGGATTTCCACTAAGTGTACCTGCTTGATATATCTTTCCATTCGGACTTAGCTGATCCATAATCTCTTTTCGTGAAGCAAATGCACCAACAGGCATACCAGCACCAATAACCTTCCCAAAAGTAACTATATCAGGTGTAGTTTTTACTAAACCTTGTGCACCTTTTAAACTAGCTCTAAATCCTGACATAACCTCATCAAAGATTAACAACGCACCATGTTTATCACAAAGTTTTCTACACTCTTTTAAGAACTCTTTTGAAGCAGGTACTAGTCCCATATTTCCAGCTATTGGTTCTATTATAATAGCGGCTATATCATCTGAATTATCAAAACATTTTTTTAGTTGTGATATATTGTTGTATTCACTTAGTAGTGTATGTTTTGTCAAATCAGCAGGAACACCTGGACTACTAGGAGCTCCAAAAGTAGCCATTCCACTTCCAGCTGCTACAAGTAAACTATCACTATGACCATGATAACAACCCTCAAATTTCACTATATCATTTTTGCCTGTTACACCACGAGCAACTCTTATAGCACTCATAACAGCTTCTGTACCACTTGATACAAATCTTACTTGATCGATATTATCAAACATCTCAACTATCTCTCTTGAAAGCTTTGTTTCTAAAGTAGTTGGTGCCCCAAAAGAGAGACCTTTTTTTACTGTTTTTGCTACTGCTTTTGCTATATCTTTATCATTGTGTCCAAAAATAAGTGGTCCCCAACTTTGAACAAAATCAAGATATACATTTCCATCTATATCATACATATAGCTACCATCACCTTTTTTTATAAAAGGTGGAGTTCCTATAACACCACCAAAAGCTCTAACAGGTGAATCAACTCCACCTGGTATAACCTCTTTTGCATCTTCATAAGCTTTTATACTTTTATTAAACATTATTTTCCTTCTATTATTATTTTATTTCTATTTAATTTAAGTGCATTATACTATAATTACTTAATGAAAAACTTCATCTTTACTATTTTTATAGCTTTTTTATTATCTTTATTGATCCATTATATATTTTTTGTACAGATGGATAAAACAATAAAAAAAACCAAACTTCAATATCCTACTACAAATAAAGCACAAAAAAACAATAAAAAAAATGGATTAACCAATATTAAGTTTGTAAAACTAAAAAAACAAGTGATAAAGAAAAAGATACTCAAAAAAAAGAAAACTTCTAAAAAAATTGTAAAAAAAACACCTCCAATCAAAAAGAGATTAAATAAAAAACTAAAAACTAAAAAAATAAAAACTATAAATCTACCAAAACAAGTAAAACAGATGGATTTAAAAAAGTTTTTTACAATTCAAAAACAAGATAAAAAAACAAAACAAATAGAAGATAAAAATAGTACAAATAATATAAAAGAACATATAGAGATAAAAAAAATAAAAGCACTTGATAAACTAACACAAAGCTATATCAAACTTTATGGTGAACAATATTTTGCATTCTCAAAAAATCAAAAAAGTTATATAAAAAACAATATATCACTAATAGGAAAAATAACCCAACGATTTTTAAAATATCCAAATATCTCAATAAGAACACAACAAAGTGGAATCAATGTTGTTGAGTTTGTACTTATGCCAAATGGTGATATAAAGGATTTAAAACTAATAGATAGCTCATCATATACAGCACTTGATCAAAATAGTATCAATACTATTATGATATCATATCAAGATTATCCAAAACCAATAGAACCTACAAAAATAAAGATATATATAACTTATATATTAAACTAAAAGGAAAGATAATTGAATATATATATACTAAGTGATAAAAAAATAGATGGTATAAAAAACTTACCAATGATACAAATAGAGTTTATTGATACTATTATAGATTATAGTACATATGATTCTCTTATTATCACATCAAAAAATGCCGTTTATTCTATAAATAATCAAAGCAATGAGTGGAAAAACAAACCAATATATGCTATATCAAAACAAACAGCAGATACTATAAAAGAGCTAGGTGGAGAGTTGGAGTTTGTTGGTCTTGATGGTCATGGTGATAACTTTGCAAATGAGATTAAAGATAGATTAAAAGATAAAAGGTGTCTATATATAAGAGGTGCAAAGGTGGTATCAAATTTAGTTGATATATTAAAAGATAATAATATCAAATGTGATGAAAAGATAGTATATAAAACAAAGTGTATCAACTACACAAAAAAACCACCTTTAGAAAAAAATAGTATCATTATATTCTCTTCACCATCTACTATAAAATGTTTTTTCAAGAATTATGATTGGTGCGATAGTTATCAAGCAGTTTGTATAGGAAATACCACTGCAAAATATCTACCTGATTTTATAAAAGTCAATATCTCAAAAAATACCTCTATAAAATCATGTGTAGATACAGCTTATATGTTATTATCTAACTCACTATGAGCTTGATTTGCTCTATTTATCATCTCCTCTTTTCTTTGAGGTGAAAGTGTATTGTTTCGTTTTATAGGTTTTTGTGTTGTTTCACTTTTTGATGGTGGTGTTTTTTTATTGTATCCATCTCCCCATTTTGATACCAATGAAACATTAAGTGCAGCATATGTTGGTACCTCTTCACCCTCATATGTACCTGTGTTTGTACCCATCATAGCAGATATATCTATTTGAGCCCATTTTAAGCCAAAACCTAAACCAGCAGTCATAATAGTACCATCATCAAATTTTTCACTTGCCATATCTTGCATAGCACCAACTCTTAGTGAAAACCAACTTGCAGGATGTAGCTCTATACCACCACCCATCATTTGACTTTGTTCTCCTGCTACTAATGTATCGTTTTTAGTCAAATCAACATCAAAAGCAAACTCTACATTGTCATTCCATATTGGTAAGCTAATACCAGCTCTATACATAGCATCTATAGTTTGATCTTCACTTACTATATCTTGATTTTCAGAAGCTTGGTCTACTTTAAATGTTGGGTTATTTATATTTTTACCTATTAAACCCAATGTGACTTTTGAATCTTTTGGTCTATATGCAACACCAACATCAATACCGATATTTGCTTTGTATGTTGTTTCATTAGTAGTATCATCACTATTGTCCTCAGCATGCTGGCTTGATTCACCAAGTGATACAGTGTCACTATAAGTTACAAGTCCCATTGGTTTAAGATTTATACCAAAACTCCATGTACCACTGTTGAAGTCATATGCTTTTGCGTATGAGATAGGTATCTCAGATAGTGCTACTGCGTTTACCTCTACATTGTTTAACTCTATTGAATGAGACTCATAGTTAGATTTGCTAGTTTCTGTGTATTGACCTGTACCATTATTTGCTGTTGGATCATAACGAAAATACTTACCATCATTTTCAAAAATAAATTGATCTTTATCATCACTTATATTAAAATTCATCGCAATATCAGCTGTAGCATATACCCCAATAGCAAAGGCATCTGATATTTGTGCTGATAAAGATGGTGTTGCAGAGATATTTAAACCATTGTTAGAACCAATTGAAGATATTATATCTTGTGCTGTTTGGATATTTTGATTATCTTCTGTACTATTTGTTTTTGAATTATCTGTTGTTGCATTATCACCTATCCTTTCTAATGCCCCATCAAAGTCAATATCTGAAAGATTGTCCATATTTTCTACTAAGTTTGATTCTTGTACTTTTACACCTGCATTTATACTAAACTCAGATGTATGATCACTAAATCTTAAAAGAGCAGGATTATAATACCCAGCCATACTACCTCTTGTACTTGCAACACCAGCACCACCCATACCTGTAGCCTTAAATCCAACAGTTTTAAACTCCATTGCGTTTAGAGATGTTAGACTTAATGCCGCTATTAAACTTAAATGTATTTTTCTACTCATATTTTAGCCTTTGTTTTTTCTATAATTATTATAAACAATATAAGCTTAATATAGTTATAATAAAAAAATTATACAGTTCAATCCTCTATTAAGTTTTATTTAAGATTAAGAAAGAAATTACGCGTGATTTGATGAGTTATAGCAATATACTGACTAATTTTTATTTTGAAAATAGATAAAAAGTTGTTAATTACCAATGCTATTTCCTTTAATCTTAAATAAAACTTATTAGAAGATTATACTAAAAATTATATTTAAGGAATTATATTGCTAAGATTTGCACCAAGTCCCACAAAAGATATGGATATAGGAGATTTAAGAGTCGCTATATTGAACCATATTTTATCAAAACAACTAAACAAAGAACTTTTAATAAGAATAGATGATAGTGATAAAAGTAAAAATATAGAAGGTAAAGAGAAAGAGATATTAGAGATACTAAATCTTTTTTCAATAGAACAATCAAGAGTAGTAAGTCAAAGTGAAAATATCAAATACCATACACAAATGGCTATGAAACTACTACTAGATAAGAAAGCTTTTAATTGTTTTTGTTCAAAAGAAGCTATAGAACAAGATAAAGAAAAAGCAAAACAAGATGGTAAACCTTATAGTTATAGTGGTTTTTGTAAAACAATTAGTGATGAAACAAAGTTTAATTGTAATGCCCCTTTTGTAGTTCGTATAGATAAACCAAAACAAAATATAAAATTTACTGATTTAATAAAAGGTGATTTAGAATACAAACCTTCACAAGTGGATAGCTTCACAATACTAAAAACAGATAAATCACCAACAGATAATTTCACTTGTGCTGTTGATGATATGCTTTTTGATATCTCTACTATAATAAGAGGTGATAATCATCTTTTAAATACTGCAAAACAGATACATACAAGAGATTCATTAGGATACACAAAAGAGATAGAATATATACATATTCCACTGATTCAAAATCAAAATAGAGATAACAATAAATTAGTATCTGTAAATTCACTTATAGATCAAGGTTATTTACCAGCTGCTATTGCTAACTATCTTTTATCCTTAGGATATGAAACACCAAAAGAGATATTTACTTTAGAGGAAGCTAAAGAGTGGTTTGATATAAAAAAACTATCAAAACAATCACCAAAATTTGATATATCAAAACTTAATAGCATAAACAAAGAACATCTAAAACTTATTGATGAACTTAGACTATCAAAAATCATCTCTTATGCAGATAAAGATATAGGTACACTAGCAAAGATATATCTACAAGAGTGTAATACTACAAAAGAGATAAAAGCAAAGATTGATGATATTTTTGCACCAAAACATACCAATGACTCTTTTAAAGATGATCTAGACAAAGTAAAAGAGTGTATAAAAGATGCACCTTTTATGGAAAAGTTTGACAACTTAAAAGAGTATGTTCAGAAAAAAACAAACTTAAAAGAGGAAGAACTTTCAATAGCTCTTCGTTTTGCACTAACAGCACAAACAGCTGGACCAAACTTAGGTGATATATATCCACTTATCAAAAACTATTTAGGGGAGATCGTAAAATGATTGATTCGTTATTGATTGCATTTGCAACAATTTTTATTAGTATAATTTCACTTTATAAATGGGTGATTATTATATCTGCTTTATTGTCATGGGTACAACCAGACCCATACAATCCAATCGTTCAGATGCTTACTAGACTAACAGAACCTGCGTATGCACTTGTCAGAAGATTTATCCCTACTGTATTTGGTGGTATGGATATGGCTCCACTTATTTTAATATTTGGATTACAATTTTTAGAGATATTTTTATCAAATCTATTTGGAAAGGTTATCTAAATGAAAAAGATATTGTTTAGTTGTTTTTTGACAATTAGTTTATTTGCCAATGAACATAGTTTTATGGAGGATTTAGTATCTGAAGTATCTACTACTTTAGATGCAAATCTTACTCAAAAAGTAAAACTAAAAAATATTAAAAACTATTTAACTAGTATTGAATTTAATGATAAAGTAGATAAAAATAAATACAAATTTAATATAATGTCACACTATCAAAACTATATGCTTCTAGGTGGATACAGCTCAACAAAACTAATCAATAGACACTGGGATACAAATGGTGTAGAAAATACCGATGTAGACAATGGTATAGGTTATCAAAGAGATACAAATGAAGCACAATTTCAATTAAGTATAAAAATACCACTCTATGCAAACTTTTTAAATAGTGGTGGAGATCTTTTTTCTGCATATACTCAAAATTCATATTGGCAAGTGTACAATACAGATAAATCTTCTCCATTTAGAGAAACAAATTATATGCCAGAACTTTTTGTAGAGTGGAGTCCAAATAAACAATTTGGTGAGTCTACTTTATTGACAAGTAGATTTGCGCTTATACATCAGTCTAATGGTCAAGATGTAGGACAGTCTCGAAGCTGGAATAGAACAGAAGTTTGCTTTTTGTTTCAAAACCAAAATATCTATTATGGTTTAAATATCTGGGATAGATGGGACGAAGATGCCAAAGTAGACCCTAAATCTACTGAGGGTGATGATAATGTTGGATTGGAAGATTATCTTGAAAATCAAAAATATTTTATCAAATACAAAGGTGAAAAGATAAACTTAATGCTTGCTCATCAAAATGATATTTTAGAGTATGATATCAACAAAGGAAATACAAAAGTTGATATAACTTTTCCATCTTTAAATAGCAACTTTGACTTTTTTATAAGATATTTTAGTGGATACGGTGAGAGTTTGGTTGATTATGATGTCAAAATAAATAGAATAAGCTTTGGTATTATGATAGCAGATTGGATATAGATAATTTTAGATGCTAAATTGCATCTAAAACATCTTTTGCAGTTATGAGCTTCATACAGTCATGATGCTTAAGTGGACAAACCCTTTTCATACATGGTGCACACTGCATCTCTTTTCTTATTAATATCTCCTCTTCGTTCATCCATTGGTGTGTTTCTATGTGTCTAGTTGGACCAAATATAGCTACTGTTTTTACACCAAATGCAGCTGCTACATGCATAGGTCCTGAATCATTTGTGATAAATAGGTCAAGATTTGATATCTGTTCTATAAGCTCCTCTACACTTGTTTTTCCAGCTAGATTTTCATAGTTTGTTATATTTGCATTTTTAAGTTCATTTTCAATATCTGATGCAATATCTGTTTCACCAGGACCACCAAATATTTTTATATCATATTTATTTGATAACTCTATAGCTACTTTTGCGAACTCTTGTGGATACCATCTTTTAGCACTACCATAAGTAGCTCCAGGGTTGATACCTAATTTTAACTTTGAATTTTGAATGTTTAATTTTGAATTATCTGCTTTATATATTTTTAGCTTATCTGGCTTTGTAGATATATTTAACGATTGGTTTATAAAGTCATTGTATCTTATCACTTGATGTGTGTTTAGTTCTTTGTCAAATCTTTTATAAATATATTTTTTTGCAGAATTTAAAAACCAAAATAAAAATTTTGTTGTAAAGTTTTTTCTAAAACTAAAAGCTATATCAAATTTCCCTGCACTTTTAGCTAGATTAAAAAGATTTAAGTATCTAAATCCCTCTTTTTTACTATCATCTATGATGATTCTTTCTACATTTAGATGGTGAATAAATAATTTTGTAGCTACAAACGATCCAAAAATAGTAAGCTTAGCACTAGGGTTTATTTTTATTATATTTTCAATTGCTGGTGTTGCCATCACTGCATCGCCTAGCCATGTTGGTATCTCTATAAATATTTTCAATTTTACTCCCAAATCAAAGAAAAATCAAGCTCAAAACTCTCATCACAATCTTGAATATAAAATTTCACAATATCATTATGTGCTTCATCAACTTTTATATATCTACCATCTTTAAGATTATAAACTTTTGCAAACTCATCATTTGGATCAACTATAACATAATACTCTACACCCTCTTTTTCATATATATCATACTTTAAATTAAGATCTTTTTGCATTGTTGATTTTGATAACACCTCAAATATAACTTTTGGTGCTTTTTTTATATATGATTGATTAAAAGGTTCATGGCAAAGCACCATATTGTCAGGTTGTACAGTTGTATTATCATCTATCTTCCAATCAACAGACAATGTCGCAAAACAATGTTTACAATCTTCTAGCATCTCATCTAAATATCGTGCTATTTTATTACTTATTTTTTGATGTTTTAACATAGGAGCTGGAGACATAGCATATGGTACACCATATATAAGCTCCCATTTTCCCTCCCATACTTTATACTCTTCATATGTGTATTGTGGAATATATTCTAGTTTTAATGCACCCATAATCCAATCCTTTTTGTTATATTTAATAGTATATCATATCTTTTTTTAACAATCACAAGATAGCTTTTAAAAATCTATAATGATATAAAATAATACATCAATCAATCAATCAATCAATCAATTATTTATTTATTAAATTAATATATTGTTCAATAATTGTATAACTATTAAACTTATTGATATATTCATCTTTAATTTGAGGATAATACTCTAGTGCATTTTTCATTTTACTAGCTAAAGCATCTATATCACCTACAGGAACAAGATAATTAGCTAATTCACCTGTTAAAATTTCAGATGGACCACTAGGGCAATCAGTACTTACTACTGGAGTATTTAATATCAATGATTCCACCAATACCATACCAAAACCTTCATAATCAGATGAGAAAAGAAAAAGTTTTGCATTTTTTATCCATGGATATGGATTTGAATCAAAACCTGCTAATATAACTTTATCTTCTAAATTGAGTTCTTTTATCAAATCTTCTATAGTAGATCTATCTTTACCATCACCAAGCAAGACTAGTTTTTCTTTAATATTTGATTTTTTATAAGCTTTTAACAATATATCATGTCTTTTATGACCTATTTCAAATCTACCTACATGTATTATATAATCTTCATTTGGAATTACTGGATTATTTATATCAGCCATTATTTGAATATCATTCACATCAAAAGGGTTATATATTGTATCAATAGATTTTGGTTTTATTTCAAAGTTATCAATTAAATCATTTTTAACACCATTTGAAACACAAATTAAATTTTTATTATAAAAACTATTTTCTACTTTTTTCTTTTTTATTGTTTTTAAAAAAGTATTTTTTTTAGAATCATGTCTTTTAAATCTTCGTTTACTTTGAGTATTGTGAACTATAG
>JAYEJC010000018.1:0-2521 GCA_034660335.1 Campylobacterota bacterium | reverse complement strand
TTACAGATGGAAGATTAAATATTGATAACAATATAGCTGAAAATCATGTAAGACCTATTGCAGTAGGTAGAAAAAATTGGTTGTTTGCTAATAGCACTGATGGAGCTAAAGCTTTATGTAATTGGTACAGTATAATTGAAACTGCTAAAATGAATGGTTTAGATCCTTATAAATATTTAAAATATATTTTAACGCAAATACCAATTTATAAAGATAAAAATAAAAGTCTTGAAGAGCTATTGCCTTGGAATGTTAAGCTACATTAGTTTTAGGTTCTAGGAGTATCAGACTTAGTGGATACATAAAAAATATTGTGTATCCACAGCTAAGAACAAATCCATTTTATGGAAACAATATCAAAAAACTCAAAGGTGAATTTGATGGGTACTATAGATATAGAATTGGAAATTATAGATTATTTTATTTAATTGAAAATGAAAAAGTATTAGTAGCTATTGTAGACTTTAGACATAGGCAAAATGCTTATGGTTAAAGTGTATATAAATATAAAATAGATAAGATTTTGTAAATAACAAAAGGAAAACAATGAAAGCAAAAATTATAATAGGTAGTTTACTACTAGCTACAACAATACTAAGTGCAAAAGATTTTACCAACTCAATTGGTATGAAGTTTAAAGATATACAAGCAGGAAGTTTTATGATGGGTACATCAACCCCTAGTACTAAAAACTGTCCAAAAGACAACCCTTTTACAAATCAAAATGAGAAACAAGATTGTATCAAAAAACTTACAGGCGGTATATCTAAAAGTGAAACTCCTGCTCACAAAGTATCTGTAAAAAGTTTTTATATGGCAACTACAGAAGTGACACAAGGTCAATGGTATGAGATAATGGGAGACAACCCTGCCAACTTTAAAAATGGCAACCCAAATATGCCAGTAGAACAAGTAAGCTGGCACGATGCAAATAACTTTGTAAAAAAACTAAACAAAAAAGAGGGTACAACAAAGTATAGACTTCCAACCGAGCAAGAGTGGGAATATAGTGCAAGAGCAGGTTCAAAAACAAAATGGCACTTTGGAGATAGTGAAAATAAACTAAAAGATTATGCTTGGTACTATAGCAATAGTAGAAATACAACACACCCAGTAGCAAAGAAAAAGCCAAATAGCTTTGGACTTTATGATATGCATGGAAATGTTTATGAGTGGACAAGTTCTTGCTATACAGAAGATTATAATAAAAGTTGTTATAAAAGCTATAAAGTCCTTCGTGGTGGCTGTTGGAACAACGACGCTTGGTCTACTCGTAGTGCCAACCGTTTCTTCAGCTCCCCAGAGAATCGTAACGATTGCTTCGGTTTTCGTCTAGCCAGAACAAAGTAACACTTGAGATTTTGAGGTATTAGGTTTGGGTTTATTAGATTTTTTATTTTTTTACCGCCGATAGGCGAAAATTCACTCCTTACAAAAAGCTCGATTGTAAGGAAAATATAGGGCAAATTTCAAACAAGGATGAATTGTGAAAAAAGTTTTAGCATTTGTTATGTTAGTAGGTATGTTTAGTAGTGTGTATGGTTCGACATATGAGTGTTGGAGATATGTAGGTGGTAAACCACAGGGTTATGTAAAAGTTAGTGCAAGTTCTAATAGCGAAGCAAAAAATAAAGCAGCTGTTAAGTTTGAAGACATTGGTAAAAAAGTTGAATATATAAAGTGTAAATAACTGCTCGCAGTTGTAATTTATTAACCACATCAAAAATGATACGATTAATTTGACTAATCGTATCATCTTAGCTATGCTCTTCAAATTAATACACAAAACAAACCTAAATGGATATAGCTGAACTTTAATTATGATATTATTAGGTATAGATATATAAGATGTGAACTTCATAAACATAGTTTCATAAACCATTGGAATAAATCTTGGAATACACCTTTGCAAGATGCTGAAGTTATGTTGCAAGTTGTAGAAAATAGAAAAAAAGAGGTAAAATAGAATCAACTTTAACAAAAAACATATCACAAGAGAGATAATCACAATTATAACTAAAGAAGATGCTACAGCATCAAGGTCAATAAATCCTTTTTATACAGATACTCTAAAACAAAATTCAAAAGCTAAAATATACTTAAATGAAAAAGATGATTATTTTTGTATAGAGGGTGTTGGATTTGATGGTGGCTTTAATATTTTAGATTTTGAGCATTATGAACAGCTTGATGACGATGATAAAAAATCATTTCATAAGTTTGTAGATAATGCCATAGAATTTCTAAACTCACTTTTTATAAATAAAACTTTTCAAAATGCCTACACTATGAAACCTATGACCAAACAAAAATATAAAGACTTTATAAAAAGCTTAGAAGAGAAGGATTATTTAATAGAAGAAGTTTACAATAATGCTGAGCAAGGAAGACCAGCCTCTCTTGAAATATTTAGAGCATCTAAAAAAGATGAAGAATTAAGAATAGTTGTATTTAATGACTGGCTAGGTGAGTATGAGTTAAGTTTAGAGTATGATAAAGAAGAGAATGGAATATAGGGATG
>JAYEJC010000017.1:0-2552 GCA_034660335.1 Campylobacterota bacterium | reverse complement strand
GTATTTTATATATACCCCTGCTTATGATTTTTCACCATCATATATTGTTACAAAACAAAACGATACAAAAATAAAAAACCTACATGACCTAGAAAACAAAACTATCTATCTCAAAACAAACTCAATATCACATAAAATGGTTGAAGCAAACCTTGATAATATTCATATCATCGATATACCTACAATGAACAAAATGTATCAAAACCTATCAACAAGTAGTAGCGTTGATGCGATGATTACATATTTTGCCTCCAAAGAAAAACTAAAAAAATATGATCTAAAAATAGCAAAAACTATGTATGAAAGATATGGTGAAACATCAATTGGTATCCATCACAAATACCCACACCTAGCCTCAATCATAAAAAAAGCGTATGATATAATACCAAAAACAGAGATATCTAAAATACGAGATAAAAGATGGGCTGTAAATACAAAAGTAAATTATGACTTTAGTGAAGAAGATATAAAATATCTAAAAAATAAAAAAGTATTAAAAATATGTACAAATACCTCATGGAAACCTATTGAGTTTTTTGAAGATGGAACTACAAAGGGTATATCTATTGATATTTTAAATTTTTTACAAGATAACTTAGATCTAAAATATAAATATATCAAAACAAACTCGTGGAAACAATCTCAAGAGTTTTTAAAAGATAAAAAATGTGATATTCTCCCAAGTGCAATCCAAACAAAAAAAAGATCAAAATATGCAAAATTTACCAAACCATACCTAAACTATGAACTAGCTATTATCACAAAAGATGATAAACCACTATCTCAAACTATAGAATCATTTTTGGCAAAAACAATGTCAAGAGCTCAAGGTAGTGGGCTAATTACAAAAATCAAACAACTCTACCCAACTATTAATATAAAAGAAACAGAAGATACAAGATCTTCATTTGAAGCTGTAATTGATGGTGATGTTGATTTTACTATTGCTACGCTGCCTGTACTTCAATACTACAAAAATAAATATGGGCTAAAAGGTTTGCAAATAGTTGGATATACAGATATGAAATACAATCTATCAATGGCAGTAAGAGATGATGAAACACAACTAAAAGATATCTTAAATATCGCATTATCTAAGCTATCACCTCAAACATATAAAATTGTACATGATAAATGGGCAAATGTTGAAGTTGTTCAAGAAACAGATTGGACTTTGATTTTTCAAATTATTGGTATATTAGTTATATTGTTAGCTCTTATTTTATGGAATAATAGAAAACTACAATCAATGGTAGATGAAAAAACAGCAGATATAGCCAAACAAAAAAGTGAACTAGAGATTATGATCACCTCATTTGATAAAAATGTTATTTTTTCAAGAACAGATACTACAGGTCATATTACCCATGTCAGCGATGCTTTTTGTAAAATCAGTGGTTATACTTATGATGAACTTATAGGACAACCACACAATATAGTACGACATCCTGATATGAAACGAGAAGTTTTTAAAGAGATATGGGACTCTTTGGCAAAAGAGTCATGTATAAAAGTAGAGGTCAAAAATAGAAAAAAAGATGGTGGGTCTTATTGGGTTGAGTCTAAGTTTGAAGTTGATTATGATAGTGCTGGAAAAATCATAGGCTATAGTGCATTAAGAATTGATATCACTTCAAAAAAAGAGGTTGAAGACCTAAGTGCAAACCTAGAGATAACAGTAGAAAAAAGAACCAAAGAGTTAAGTGAAGAGAGAAAATTTATCGACTCAGTTATAAACTCCCAAAGTAGTATAGTTATCACTACAAATGGAGAAAGTATAAGAACTGTAAATCAAGCATTTTTTGATTTCTTTGGATTAGAGACTGTAGAAAGCTTTAGAGATAGATACGGTAGATGTATATGTGATACTTTTTACAAAAAACACAAACAAGGCTATCTACAAAAAACTACAAACGGTTTAGATTGGATAGAATATATGAAACAAAATCCAAATGAAACACACAAAGTCATAATAGAACTACATGGTAAAAAACATATTTTTTCTATCAATGCTGAAAGTTTTATATTTAAAAATGAAAAGTTAAATACAATTGTATTTAACGATATCACAGAACTTGAAAAAATAAGAGAAGATATAGAGGTATCAAAAAAATCAACAGAACAAATACTTGCAAATATTTTATTACCAGTACTTATCACATCAAAAGAGAAGCGAACTATAGTATATGCAAATAAATTTGCACAAGACCTGTATGAGATTGGAGAAAAAGATATCATAGATGCCCCTCTTGATAATGTGTATAGACTAACAGATGGTCCAGAAGAGATCATAAGACAACTCACAACATATGGTAAAGTAGACGGACTTGAGGAGCATATCACTACACATACAGGCAAAGAGTTTATAGGGTTACTCTCTGTTACACCTTTGATGTACAATAATCAAGAGTGCTATATAGGGATGACTGTAGATATCACAAAACAAAAAGATATGGAAAATGAAGTAAGAGCTATCCATAAACATACAAGAGAATCTATAGAGTATGCATCACTTATTCAAGGGGCTTTGATACCTGATAAAAAGATATTAT
>JAYEJC010000016.1:0-2602 GCA_034660335.1 Campylobacterota bacterium | reverse complement strand
TCTATTTTTACAGTTGGCTAGATTCATATATAGAAGAGTTTTTTAAAAACTCTCCCATTCATCTTTGTCGTTTGAAGCGATTTGTTTTACTGGTTGTTTATTATTTTTTGTTTTTCTAAGTTCTTTTTTTGGTAAAGCTATCTCTACTTTTACATCTTTTTTCATATGACTACAATGAGTCTCTTTTAATTTGTTTAAATCATCAAATACTTTGTTTATATTATCTTCTACAAACTCTGCTTTTGATAATATTTGAGAATTATTAGCATCTGATGCAACTAAATCTACATACTCTTGAGTACCTTGATGTACATTTTTATGTGCTTCAAGTAATTCAGTCCAATATGCACCATTTGCAAAATCTGAATTTGAATTTTCACTTATCCACTTACCTAATACACATTGAGAATCAGAAGTTACAGTAAACTTATGACCTTTTTTAGCTTGGATAAATGCACTATCTTTAAACTTTATATGGTCAAGTTTTAGTTTGTTTGCTTTCATAGCTAGATCCATATCACACACTTGTTTTAGTGTCTCTTTTTTAAAGTTTGTTTTTTGGGCTGAGTCTAGTAAACTTTGAGATAACTGAAGTGATTTATTTGCTAAATCAGACATTTGTGATGCTGTTGTAGCATTTTGCTGAGTTGTTTGATCTAGTTCGGTTACTGCATCATTGATTTGCTCTATTCCTGATTGTTGTTCTTTTGATGATGAAGCAACATCATCTATAAGTTTTATAGTATTTTCTATATTAGTATTTAAAGTATCGTACCCTTTTATCATTTTATCTGATACTTCTGTTCCATTATCAGCTTTTTGTTTAGCCATATCTACTAATTTTTTAATCTCATTTGCAGCTTCCGCTGAACGAGTAGCTAGATTTCTTACCTCTTGAGCAACTACTGCGAAACCTTTTCCTGCTTCACCTGCTGTTGCTGCTTCAACGGCTGCATTTAAACTTAATATATTTGTTTGAAATGCTATCTGGTCTATTACATTTATAGCTTCAAGTATCTCATCAACTCCACCTTTTATATCAGACATAGATTGTGCTGTTTGATTTGCTAACTTTTCACCATCTTTTGTTGATACTGTAACTTGCGAAGCAAGATTTGCCATATTTTGGATATTTTGTGTATTTGATACTACTGTTGATGTTATCTCTTCTAAGGCAGATGCTGTTTCTTCTAGTGAAGCTGCTTGTTGGTTTGATGATGCAGATAACCCTTGGGCTAATCCACTTACTGTTTCATTTGATGTTTTTAACTCTTCTCCTGCTAGTGTAACGATAGCTAGTATCTCACTACTTCCATGCCCTGTAGCTTGAATCCCCATCATAACAGAACCAATTGAACCACTTATTTTAAGATACTTATCATCTATTTGGTGTGTATAGTTTGCATTTCCATACTCTACTAACACTTCTGTGACAGAAGATAAAGCATCTTGTGTTGTAGTCATAATAGAATTTAATCCATCTTTTAACTCTACTAGTGCTGGATTTGCTGGTGTGGATTGTATTGTAAAGTTATAAAAACCTTTTTCAACTCTTTGTGCTAAAATAACTGCTTCATCTATAGCTGCTTGGTCTTTGGCTAAAATCTCTTTTGTTTTTATAGCTTCTTGGTTTATCTCTTTTGATAATGCACCTAGTTCATCATTCATCCCAATATCAATCAAATCAAACTTATTAGTTTTGTAGTTTAAATAATCAAAAAAACCTCTTAACCCTTTTTCCATACTAAATATAGATATATTTATCTGTTTTACAACCCATACTACTACTGTAGCATCTATGATTATCAAAATAGCAATGTACCAATTAATAGCTGTCAACGCACTTGCTATATCTGGATTTTGAGATGCTAACTCACCAAATTTACTGTTTACTGTAATACCTACAAGCAAACTTCCTATAGTTCCTATGGCTAAAATTATGTATAATTTTACCTTGATTGTAAGATTTTTCATCTTGATTTACCCCCCCCCATACTCTTTATTGTACAAATTTATGATAATCATATCAAAAATTATATAAAGTACGAATTAAGTTCACTTAAGTACATTCTAGTTTTTTATTTTAGATATAAGTTATATTAAGTTAAAGTTGATACTTATGGAGTATAATCTATAATTACAAATGGGAAAAAAAATAACACAAAAAATAAATAAACTTAAAAAAACTTTCTATATTGAAGCATCTTCTAAATATTTTGAAGAGTATGGATATGAAAAAGCAAAAATGACTGACCTAGCAAAAGAGTTAGAAATATCAGTGGGTACTTTGTATAAAGTATTTGATAGTAAAGAAAATCTTTATTTTGAATATATACTTAGTCAAATCAACCAGTTAGTAAGAATTTTAAATAATGAAAAGTCTTCAGATCCAATGGAAAATTTAAAAATGTATCTGTCTCGTAAATATAGACCATTTATAGAAAAAAGAAAATCAATAGAATATACATTAAACAATGATCCTTTTTTCTTTCATAAATTAAATTTAGCTAGAGATAATCCAATGAATGAAATTTATAAATTTTTAGCAGACCAATTTGCAGTTATATTAAAAGAGCAAGATATAGACTACAATCATATTGCA
>JAYEJC010000015.1:0-11272 GCA_034660335.1 Campylobacterota bacterium | reverse complement strand
GGCAAATATATCCATTTAGAGTATTAGTAAAATTGGTTCAGCCATATATAGCTGGTCTATACCAACATAATAAAACTACTCAAATATATGTAAATAAAGGGACAGGATTTTGGGGTCCACCTATGAGACTTGGTGCTAGTAGTGAGATAACACTTATAAATCTCAAAAATAAAGTATAAAAAAAGTAGAGATAAACTCTACTTTTAAAAATTAAAATTACTATTGACTTTTTCTTATTCTTATATGTAAATCTTTTAGTTGCTCTTCTGCTACTACATCAGGTGCAGATGTAAGAAGACATTGAGCTTTTTGTGTCTTAGGAAATGCTATAACATCTCTAATACTATCAGTTCCAGCCATAAGCATAATCATTCTATCAAAACCTAAAGCAAAACCACCATGTGGAGGTGCACCAAATTCAAGCGCATCAAGTAAGAAACCAAATTTTTCTCTTTGTTCCTCTTTGCTTATGTTCATAAGTTCAAATACTTTTGATTGTATTTCTTCTTTGTGAATTCTGATGCTTCCTCCACCAAGTTCTGTACCATTTAGTACTATATCGTAAGCGATTGATTCTAAGCTTTCTAAATCTTCTACATTATTTAAATCACACTTATCTAAGTTTGGCATTGTAAATGGGTGATGTAAAGCTTTTGTTTTACCATCTTCAGATTCAAACATAGGGAAGTCAACTACCCATAGGAACTCAAATTTACCATCCTCTATAAGATTCATCTGATTTGCCAACTCAATTCTAAGTCTACCCATATAATCCCATACAAGTTTTTTCTCACCAGCACCAAAGAATATAACATCACCAACTTCAAGTTCACATCTATCTACCATCTCTTGAAGTTTTTCAGGAGTTTGCTCAAAAAATTTATTTAAAGGACCTTTTAATCCATCCTCTTTCATTTGAAAGTACCCAAGACCAGAAGCTCCAAATTTTCTAACATACTCTTCGAAACCTTTCATCTGTCTTTTAGAAAATACATTGTCACCATTTGGTACTTTAAGAGCTTTGATTCTATTTTTTACTTTGTCTTTTGCAATATTTGAGAAAATATCTAGTGTACAAGACTCAAATATATCAGAAACCTCTGTCATCTTTAAGTCATATCTCATATCTGGTTTATCGCTACCATATAGTTCCATAGCGTCATTATAAGTCATTCTTGCAAATTGTGAAGGTACATCAAAACCACAAGCTGTAAATGTATCATAGATAACTTTTTCAGCTACTTTTATAACATCATTTTGTGTACAAAAAGACATCTCAACATCTATTTGAGTAAATTCAGGTTGTCTATCAGCCCTTAAGTCTTCATCTCTAAAACATTTTGCTATTTGGAAGTATTTATCAAATCCAGATACCATTAAAAGTTGTTTGAAAAGTTGTGGTGATTGAGGAAGTGCATAAAACTCACCTTGATGAACTCTACTTGGTACAAGATAATCTCTAGCACCTTCAGGAGTTGATTTTGTTAATATTGGAGTTTCAACATCTAAAAAGTCCATATCATTTAAACAGTTTCTAACAGCAATATTTGCTTTTGATCTTAGTTTAAATATATCGTATGATTTAGTACCTCTAAGCTCTAAAAATCTATTTTTTAGTTTTATCTCTTCGTTTACTTTTTCATCATTTATATCAAATGGTACAGTTTTAGATCTATTTTCAATTATAAGTTTATCTACAACAATCTCAATTTTACCAGTTAAAAGATTTGGATTTTCTAGCCCTTCACCTCTAGCTCGCACTTTTCCAGTAGCTATTAAAACAAATTCATCTCTTACATCTTCTGCAACTTTATGAGCATCTTTATTATCAGCAGGATCACAAACAAGTTGAACCAAACCACCTTTGTCTCTTAGGTCAATAAAAATTAAACCACCATGGTCTCTTCTACTGTTTACCCAACCAGCTACTGTTACAATTTCATCAATATTTGTTTCGCGTACATCTGTACAATAATGTGTTCTCAAACTATTCCCTCTTCATTAATTATTTCAATATTTTTTGCATTATATCTAAAAGATAATTAAAACTTTTATATAGCCTCTATCACTACTTTATTTTTACCTGTATTTTTTGCTTTATACAAGGCTTCATCTGCTCTTTTAAATAAATCTTTATATAAATCTTTTGGATGATAAGTAGATACACCAAAAGAACAAGTGATTCTTAAGTTATTTGAAAATATATAGTTTTCAATAGTTAATCTAATTTTTTGTGCCACAAGTAGTGCATTTTCTATATTTGTTTTTGGTAAAGCGACAGAAAACTCCTCTCCACCCCATCTTGAAATCACATCACTTTTTCTTGAAGCAACATTTAGTATATTTGCTAATTCTTGCAATATCTTATCACCAACATCATGACCAAAAGTATCATTTACATATTTAAAATTATCAATATCAAGTATCAAAAAAGATAATTTTGTATTTTTATCTCTTTGAACTTGAGTTATTTCATACTCTAAAATTGAATCAAACTTTCTTCTATTGTAAAGTTTTGTTAAAAAATCTTGCGATGCCTTCTCTTCAAGAGAAGCTGTTTTTTCTAAAAGTTTTTGATTTATTTTTAATAGTTCTAAACCTTTCTCTTTAATAATCTCCATCCATTTATTATTTACTATTCTTAAAAGCTCACTTTGAGTAATTACACCTTTTATCTTATTTTCATTATCTGTTACTATTAATCTTTTAAAATGTTTTTCCCTTATAAACTCAATTGCTTCAAATATTTTGATATCATAATTTACTGTTTCTAGTGGTGAACTCATAAAACTTCTTACAGGTTTGTTTAAATCACTACAGCTATTCATAAGATTTAAAAAATCTTTTGTTGTAAAAATACCAACTGGCTTATGGTTTGTATCAATAATAATCACAGAATCTATATCTTGATATTTCATTAGTTTTATTGCATTTACAGTCGCTTCATCTTGAAAAATAGATATTGCTTTATATTGAAGAATTATTTTCCCTATAGTTTGTTTTTTCATTAAAACTTTTGGATCCATATTGTTTACTATATCAGTTTTTGATAATATACCAAATACTTTATCATCTTTCATAATCAGCATATATTCATTTGAATCATTTTCTTGATTTATTATCTCCAAAACACTAATACTGGAATCTATAGTTTTAATTCTATTTAAAATAATATCCGAAAGTTTTTTTTCAATTGATATATTTTGTATCTTAAACTCTATTGCGTCAGATGTAGTAAAGATATAATATCTATCTTTTTCATCACTTATGATTACATCTCTTACATCATATTTTGCCATCTCTTTTATAGCATATTCAATTGTGTCATTTATTGATACAGTCACAACATCTTTTGTGCATATATCTTCAACTGTTGTCATCATTAAATAGATCCTTTTATTTGTTTATATTGTTTTGCTAAATCTTCTTTTATCTTCTGGTATTTTATTTAAATAAGCATCAAAAGGCATCGCTATATTTCGTATCAACATAGAACCTGTTTGATTGACATTGATTTTATCATCAGTGATAGTTACAAGTTGTGCTTCAACAAACTCATCTAGTGATTTAAGTGCATCATCAAAATATTCTTTAAAATTTATATTAAACCGCTCTTGCGTTCTTTTTATATCTAAAGAAAAATTAGACATAAGTTCCATAATAATATATTGTCTTAAGATATCATCATCATTTAAACTATATCCTTTAAATACAGGTAAATTACCAGCATCAATAGCCTCTTCATATGTTTTTAAATCTTTAAAATTTTGTACATAATAATCAACACCATCACCTATAGAAGTAACACCAATACCAATCAAATCAGCACCACCTTTTGTAGTATATCCTTGGAAGTTTCTATGAAGTTCCCCTTTTTCAATCGCTTTAAAAAGTTCATCTTCTGGTTTTGCGAAGTGATCCATCCCCACCATTTTGTATCCAACAGAACCAAAAAACTCTATACTATCTTTTAAAATTTCAAGTTTTGTAGATGGTGCTGCAAAAGTTGTTTCATCAAATTTCCTTTGTGTTTTCATCATCCAAGGTACATGAGCGTAGTTAAATACAGCTAGTCTATCTGGATTTAGCTTTACTATATCTCTGATTGTTTTTGCAAAAGTCTCTTTTGTTTGATGTGGTAGTCCATAAATGAGATCGATATTTATAGATTTTATCCCTGTATTTCGTGCTATATTTACAACATTTTGTGTAGTTTCAAATGGTTGTATTCTATGTATAGTTTCTTGTACTTTAGGATTAAGATCTTGCACACCAAAACTAAGACGATTACATCCTGCAGCTTTAAGTACATCCATATGTCCTTGTTCAAAATATCTAGGATCAACTTCACATGATACCTCTGCATCACTTGAAAAGTTTGGAAAAACATCTTTTATACTTTGTAATACTTCTCCTAATTGTGAAGGTGACAAAAATGTAGGTGTACCTCCACCAAAGTGCATTTGAGTTACAGTTCTATTTGTGTTTAAATATTTTGATAATATTTTTAATTCTTTTTTTAAGTATTCAATATATTTAACTTTTTTATCCTCTTTAGAGGTGAATATTACATTGCAACCACAAAAATAACATGCACTTCTACAAAAAGGAATATGAATATAAAGTGAAAGTGGTCTATCGTCACTTTGTTTTTTAAATCTATCTATTAAGTCATCTTGCGTAAAATTTGTATGAAATTCAGGTGCAGTTGGATAGCTAGTATACCTAGGTCCTGGTTTTGAGTATTTCTCAAATTTTTTAAAATCAATCATTATCTACCTTTTCATTTAGTTATTAAGTTCTCTATAGTTATATTTTATCTTTTTATTGTTGATATCTCGTTTAGAAGATTATTAACTAATTACCAAAGACAATAATAAACTTTAAAAATAAGTATAAGCTACTTTTGGATAAAATATCTCAATTTTAAACAAAGGTAACTAATATTTATGGAAAATCTTTTCGAATCACAAGATATAGTTGATGTTAAAATAGAAGACTCAATAAAGGCTTCATATTTAGACTACTCAATGAGTGTAATAATTGGTCGTGCTCTACCAGATGCTAGAGATGGACTTAAACCTGTTCATAGAAGAATACTTTATGCTATGCATGATTTAAATATAACCTCAAGAACACCATATAAAAAATCTGCAAGGATTGTTGGAGATGTTATTGGTAAGTATCATCCACATGGAGATACATCTGTTTATGATGCTCTTGTAAGAATGGCACAAGACTTTGCTATGAGAGTTCCTCTTGTAGATGGTCAAGGAAACTTCGGATCAGTTGATGGTGATAATGCAGCAGCAATGAGATATACAGAAGCTAGGATGACAAAACTTAGTGAAGATTTACTTAAGGATATTGATAAAGATACTGTAAACTATGTTCCAACATATGATGATACAGGAAAAGAACCATCTGTGTTACCTACAAGAGTACCTACACTGCTTGTAAATGGTAGTGAGGGTATTGCTGTTGGTATGGCTACAAAAATCCCACCACATAATCCAACAGAGATAATGAATGCTTTGATTCATCTTATTGATAATCCAGAATCTGATGCAGTTGAATTAATGCAATTTGTACAAGGTCCTGATTTTCCAACAGGTGCTACTATTTTTGGTAGACAAGGTTTCACAGATGCTTATAAAACAGGTCGTGGAAAAGTGAAAATGAGAGCAAAGCATCACATTGAAACTAAAGGAAAAAAAGAGATTATAGTTTTAGATGAGCTTCCATACCAAGTAAATAAAGCAAGACTAGTAGAGCAAATCGCAAACTTATCAAAAGAGAAAGTAATTGAAGGTGTATCTGAAGTAAGAGATGAATCAGATAGAGAGGGTATGAGAGTTGTAATTGAACTCAAAAAAGATGCTATGGCTGAGATAGTTATGAATAATCTTTACAAAACTACTCCAATGCAAACTACATTTGGTATTATACTTTTAGCTGTTTATAACAAAGAACCAAAAATATTTAATCTTCCACAAATCTTAAATATATTTTTAAATCATAGAAAAACTGTTATTATTAGAAGAACAATATTTGATTTAGAGAAAGCAAAAGCAAGAGCACATATATTAGAGGGTCTAAAAATAGCTTTAGACAATATCGATGAAGTTGTTCAAATTATTAAATCAAGTGCAAATGATACAGATGCAAATGAAAAACTTTGTGCTGCTTTTGATCTAACTGAAATTCAGGCAAAAGCTATTTTAGATATGAGACTAGGGCGTCTTACAGGACTTTCAAGAGAAAAACTTGAAGAAGAATTAAGAATGCTTCTTGAGCTTATAGCTGAATTAGAATCAATCTTAAAATCTGAAGACAAACTAAATAGTATCATAAAAGATGAGCTAACTGAAACAAAAGAGAAATACAACGAACCAAGAAGAACAGCAATAGAAGATAGCTATGATGATATAGATGTAGAAGATCTTATACCAAATGAACCAATGGTAGTAACAATAACACATAATGGATATGTAAAAAGAGTACCAATAAAAGCATATGAGATGCAGCGTCGTGGTGGAAAAGGGAAGGTAGCAGTTACTACACATGATGATGACTTTATAGAAAAATTCTTCGTTAGTAATACTCATGATACTCTTATGTTTGTTACTAATTTAGGGCAACTATATTGGCTAAAAGTTTACAGAATACCAGAAGGTGGACGAACAGCAAAAGGTAAAGCAGTAGTAAACTTAATCAATTTAAAAGCTGATGAAAAAATTATGGCTATTATCCCTACTACTGATTTTGATGAGTCTAAATCTTTAGCATTTTTTACTAAAAATGGTATTGTAAAAAGAACAGCATTAAGTGAATTTAGTAATATTAGAAGCAATGGGGTAAAAGCTATTGTACTTGATGAAAATGATGAGATAGTTACAGCACAAATAGCATTTCCAGAATCAAAATATCTAATGGTCTTTACTGCACTTGGGCAAGTGATAAGATTTGAGATAGAAAAAACAAGAAATCAAGGTAGAACTACACGAGGTGTAAGAGGTATTAAATTTAAATCTGAAGATGATATCGTAGTTGATGCTGATGTTATAGAAGATGAACAACAAGAGCTTTTAACTGTAAGTGAAAAAGGTGTTGGAAAACGAACAGAAGTTGAAGCATATCGACTTACAAATAGAGCTGGTTCTGGTGTAATTTCTATGAAACTAAGCCCTAAAACAGGTAAAAAAGTTGTAGGTAATGTTATAGTAGATGAAGATCAAGATTTAATGGCACTTACAAGTATTGGAAAGATGATAAGAGTAGATATGAATACTATAAGAAAAGCAGGTAGAAATACAAGTGGAGTAACTATCGTAAATGTAGATAAAGGTGATACTGTTGTTAGTATTGCAAAATGTCCAAAAGAGAAAGATGATGAGCTTGATATTCAACTAGCTGATGATATGGCTGGTATTGACTTAGAAGAGAGAAATTTATTAGATTTAACAAAAGAGAGTAAGGAAGAAAAATAATGGGTTTAAAATATAATGTAGCTGTTGTAGGTGCAACAGGAGCGGTTGGAGAAGAACTATTTAGAGTGATGGAAGAGATTGATTTTCCAGTTAATGAGATATTACCTTTAGCAAGTTCTAAAAGTCTTGGTACAAATATTACATACAAAAATAACGAATATCCAGTATATGAGCTAACAGATACTGTTTTTGAAGAACATGAAGTTGATATCGCATTTTTTAGTGCAGGTGGAAGTATCTCTGCTAAGTTTGCTAAATATGCTGTTGAGAGTGGAGCAGTTGTTATTGATAATACTAGTCATTTTAGAATGGTTCCAAATATTCCACTTGTAGTACCTGAAGTAAATCCTGAAGATATTGCATTATGGAAAGAGACAGGAATTATAGCAAATCCAAATTGTTCAACAATACAGATGGTACAAGCACTTAAACCTTTGGATGATCTATACGGTATAAAAAGAGTAGATGTTAGTACATATCAAGCTACTTCTGGTGCTGGAAAAGCTGGAATGGAAGAGCTAGTTCATCAGATGCAAGATTTTTTTGCTTTTAAATTAGATGAGTCAGCAAAAGAAGCATTTGCACATCAAATTGCTTTAAATGTTATACCTCAAGTTGATAAAGCTATGGAGAGTGGTTTTACAAAAGAGGAAGAAAAAATGGTTTATGAAACACAAAAAATTCTTCATAAAGATATAGCTGTAGCTGCTACTTGTGTTAGAGTTCCTGTTTTAAGATCACATAGTGAGTCTATTACAGTTACATTTGGTGATGATATTGATGTTGATGTTGATGAGTGCAGAAGAGTAATAGGTGATTTTGAAAATGTAGAAGTGATGGATGATTTAGCAAATGGAGTATATCCAATGCCTATAATCTCAACAGATACAGATACAACATTTGTAGGTAGAATAAGAAAAGATATATATAGTCCTAATATGCTACACTTTTTTAATGTAGCAGATCAAGTAAGAGTAGGGGCTGCTACAAATTCTATAAGAATTGCACTTAAATGGATAGCATTACAAGAGGATGAGTTATGCTAGAAAAGCTTTTTGAAGGTGCTATATGGAGAAGTAGATTTATTGTTATTTTAGCAGTTGTTTTTGGATTGCTTGGTGCGGTTGTTCTTTTTGTGGTAGCTTCTATGGATATTTGGGGGGTTGCTGCTTATACTTTTAATACTATTGTTACAAATGCACACCCAGAACATTTTCATGAAGATATTGTAGCTGGTATTATAGGTGCTGTTGATTTATATCTTATTGCTGTTGTTTTATTTATATTTGCTTTTGGTATTTATGAACTTTTTATATCAGAGATTGATGAAGCTAGTCAAACAGAAGGTTCAAATAAAATTTTAGCTATTCACTCACTAGATCAATTAAAAGATAAAATAGCAAAAGTAATTGTTATGGTTTTGGTTGTAAGCTTTTTTCAAAAAGTATTACATACAAATTTTTCAACACCTTTAGAGATGTTGTATTTCGCACTATCTATTACAGCTTTGGCTGTTGGATTGTATTTTTTAGGAAAAGTAGGTAAATAATAATGGGTAAAGTAGAAAGTAAAATTTTCGTAGATGCATGTTTAGGAAAAGAGACACCATACACACCAGTATGGATGATGAGACAAGCAGGAAGATACCTTCCTGAGTATATGGCAGTTCGTGCAGTTGCTGGTAACTTTTTAAATCTATGTCACGATCCAAAAAAAGCCGCTGAAGTTACTATACAGCCTTTAGATATTGTAGGAGTAGATGCTGCTATTTTGTTTTCTGATATTTTAGTAATACCTGATGAGATGGGTATGGATTTAGAATTTATCAAAGGTTTTGGACCAAAATTCCACGATCCTATCACTTGTGAAGAGGATATCGATAGACTAATTGGTGGTAAAGAAGCTGCAAAAAAACTTACATATGTGTATGATACTATCAAACTTTTAAGAGAACAACTTGATGAGCGAGGAGACAACAAAGCACTTATTGGTTTTACAGGTGCTCCTTGGACTTTGGCTACTTATATGATTGAGGGGCAAGGGACAAAAACATATAACTTATGTAAAAAAATGATGTACTCAAACCCAGCACTTTTACATAAAATACTTAGAAAAGTAACAGAAGTAGTAAAATTATATATGGAAAAACAGATACAATCAGGTATTGATGTAGTTCAGATTTTTGATTCTTGGGCATCAGCAATAGAACCAGGTAAATACAATGAATTTTCATGGCAGTATATGGTTGAAATAGCAGATTATTTAAAATCAAAATACCCAGAAACTCCAATTATTATGTTTCCAAAAGGTGTAAGTGCATTTATATCTTCTGGTATGGTATATGGAAACTTTGATGTATTTGGTGTAGATTGGGGAACTCCAATGGCACTAGCTAAAGAGAAGCTAGGTGATAGATATGTTCTTCAAGGAAATATGGAGCCATGTAGACTATACTCACAAGAAGAAACTACAAGATGTGTAGAAGCTATTCAAGAGACTATGGGTTCTAAAAGACACATTTTTAACCTAGGTCATGGAATACTTCCAGATGTACCAGTTGAAAATGCAAAACACTTTGTAAGTGAATGTCAAAGAGTAAGTAAAATATAATGAATCTAATTTTTGGACCTATCTCATCAAGAAGATTTGGGATGAGTCTAGGGATAGATTTATCTCCATCTTCAAAACAGTGCAACTTTGATTGTTTGTATTGTGAACTAGCACAAGCAAAAACTGTATCAAAGCAATCTATTAGTGTTAGTGTATCAGATATCATATCTCAGCTCAAAATATCACTTGAAAATCATAAAAATATCGATGTTATAACATTCACTGCAAATGGTGAACCAACACTATATCCATATCTAGAAGAGTTGATAAATGAAGTCGATAAGATTAAAGGTAGTATTAAAACCCTTATTTTAAGTAACGGTGCAAATATCTATGATGAGAGTATTCAAAAAGTTTTAAGTCAAATAGATATAGTAAAGCTATCTTTGGATTGTGTAAGTTCAAAATGTTTTAAAAAACTTGATAGAGTAGATAGCTCTGTTGATTGTACAAAAATAGTAGATGGTATGGTTAAGTTTAGAGCATTACATAAAAAACAACTTATTATTGAATCACTTTTTGTAAAAACACTTAATGACAATGATAAAGAGATAGTTAAGCTGTACAAAGCACTAAAACTTATCAAACCAAATCGTATAGATATAGGGACTATTGATAGACCACCTGCATATGATGTTGAGGCTATCTCTTATGAAAAACTGTTAGAGGTAGCAGATAGCTTTATAGATTTACCTGTGACTATTGCTCATAGAGATAAAAATATCTCAAAAGAGGAATATAGTGAAGATGAGATTTTAGCACTTCTAGATAGAAGACCTTTAACAAAAGATGATATAGAAAATATTTTTACAATAAATTCACAAAATATACTTGAAGAACTGGTAAATAACAAGAAAGTTGGTGTAGTTTTAAATAACAATGTAGTATTTTATAAAAAATTATAAAATACTACAAAATACTCTTGACAAATAAATTTTTTTATACTATAATTCCGCCACTTAAAAGAAGTGATACAAGTTCCGGCATAGCTCAGCGGTAGAGTAGATGACTGTTAATCATTTGGTCCCTGGTTCGATCCCAGGTGCCGGAGCCACATATTCATAAATTTAAGCTTTTCAAATTACAAGTTCCGGCATAGCTCAGCGGTAGAGTAGATGACTGTTAATCATTTGGTCCCTGGTTCGATCCCAGGTGCCGGAGCCACTTCAAAA
>JAYEJC010000014.1:0-2615 GCA_034660335.1 Campylobacterota bacterium | reverse complement strand
ATATTTTATGAATTATATTGATGAATATATAGTGATAACAATCAATTAAATTTTTGAAGAATAGGATAAATAATCTTATTCTTAATATTAGCTTGGTAGATGTTGGAAATTTGGTCGGATTTACCTACATTTTTTTACAATTTATTTTAACAATATGACAAATTGCAATAATATTGTAAATGATATAATTTTTTTGATACAATATCAAAAATACTAAAGGATCAAAATGGACGGTAAAATAATGGTGACCTACAAAATACTTTGTAAAGCAGATTTTAATCTACAATTACCCTTAGAAAAATTGTTGTCAAATGAAAAAGTAATCAAAATCATAAAAAGTGAATTTGCCAAAGGTCAAAGAAATATTGATTTATCATTTAAAAATCAAAACAACTATTTAAAACTTGAAACAAACAAAGAGTTACATAAATTTGAAGCTTTAAAAGATGATTTTGCTGATCTTTTATCCCTTGCAGAAGATGATGCCACCTCAAAAAAACTCTATAAAAAAGATTGTAGTAGTGTTGAGCTTGTAGATATAGAGATACTTTCTGAATAAGTAGTACGAAAAAATAAAAGTGAAATAATCCACTTTTATTTTGATTTGGTACTATTTACATATATTTTTTTAGTACATCTGGAATAGTTATAGATTCATCTTCATTTTGATAGTTTTCCATCACTGCAACTAGTGTTCTTCCAACAGCTAAACTAGAACCATTTAGTGTATGACAAAGGATATTTTTCTTTCCATCTTTATATCTAATTTTTGCTCGTCTTGCTTGAAACTCTCTTGTATTTGAGATAGAAGAGATCTCTCTATAAGTATTTTGACCTGGTAACCATACTTCTAAATCAATCGTAGTAGCAGCACTAAATCCAAGATCACCAGTACATAGCTGTACTTTTTGGTGAGAAAGTCCAAGTGAAGTAAGTAGATCACTAGCACAATCCACCATCTTCATAAATATCTCTTGTGATTGTTCAGGAGTGGTAATAGCGACCATCTCTACTTTGTCAAACTGGTGTTGTCTTATTAGTCCTCTTGTATCTCTTCCTGCACTACCTGCTTCTTTTCTAAAACATGGAGTGTAAGAAGTTAAAAGCATAGGCAACTCCTCTTTTGGAACAATCTCATCATTATAAAGATTTGTAAGACACACCTCGGCAGTTGGTATAAGATATAGATCTTCACCCTCAATTTTAAATAAATCATCACCAAATTTTGGTAATTGACCTGTCCCTTCAAGTGTATTTGTATTTGCCATAAAAGGCACATACCACTCTTCAAAACCACGCTCTCTATTAAAATCAAGAAAATAGTTGATCAATGCTCGCTCAAGTCTAGCACCCTCACCTCTTAGTGCTGCAAATCTACTTTTAGATAACTTAACACCTCTTTCAAAATCAATCATTCCATTTTTTTCACCAAGGTCCCAATGCTCTTTTGGCTCAAAAGAAAATGTTGGTTTTTCACCGATTGTATCTATTACTACATTTTCAGATTCATCTGCACCATCTGGTACATCTGTATCTGGAAGATTTGGAATACCCATAATTATTGATTCTATTTTTGACTCAATTGTTTTTACTTCATCTTCAAGCTCTTGTTTCTTTTGCTTAAGCTTAGCTATCTCTTCTTGTAAAGGGGTTACATCTCTACCCTCTTTTTTATATGTACCAAATTGATTTGAGAACACTTTTTGTTCAGCTTGAGTAGCTTCCATCGCTGCTCTTTTTGATTTTGCATCTGTAACTTGCCCTTTTAAGTCTTCTAAAATCTCTTTTGATACACCTTTTCTTGCTAACGATACACTAACTGCATCAAAATCTTTTTCTAAAAGTTTTTTATCTATCATATATTTTCCTATTTATTATTTATTGTTTCTTTGATAATCTTTGTTATCTCTTCTTTTTTGATAAAATCTGCACCCATACTTACTATAAATTGACTAGCTTCTGCTACTGTTAATGTTGTAGCTTTTATTTTACTTTGATCTACTATTACTGTATATCCACTTGTTGGATTTGGGCTTGTTGGTACAAATAGTACTAAACTATCATTATATTTATTTAGTACATATGCAGGTACCCATAGATCATCTTTTGGGTATTCTACTAAAACAACCTTTTTTTTCACATCTTTATTATTTGGGGTAAAAAGTGCTGTTATTTTTTTTACTATTCCATATATAGTACCAATTGCTGGAACTTTGTCCAAGATTCTATCTATTATTGAAACCAAAAATGACTTACCAGCTTTTTCTATTGATGAACCAATTGCGGCTAAAAGTAATAATACAACTATAAATAAAATAAATGTAAAGCCTGTACTATTTGTATATGATGAAACAAAATCAAATAAATCAACAGATAACTCTTTGACCCAAAATACAAGCTGTATCACAATAAAAAGAGGTATCAGTGCTAATGCACCAACAAATACATATCTAAAAAATTGCTTCATCTTAATCTCCATAATTTTTTGATATTATATCAAAATATTATTGTTTAAAAACTTTAGCTACTTGTTTAGTGTATTTAATGTTTCCCTATAATGATATTCTTTACATTTATTACGCCTTATGTTAAAATAATGAATATTTAAAAAGTTG
>JAYEJC010000013.1:0-11457 GCA_034660335.1 Campylobacterota bacterium | reverse complement strand
TTTAAGAATTATAAAATAATTGTATATTTACTAACTGGAAAACTGGACTTCTCTGTAGTTAATAGTAAATTTAGGGAAATTTAGGTGGGTGTTTACCCACACTTTTTTAGAAGGAACCTATATTTTTGATTCTCTGTATTGAGAAGCTCTAAATCTTTTTTATGATATTCATCTGCTAAATTATTAGGAGCTAAATCATATACCGATTTACCAATTATTTCGTCTTTGTTAAGGTTTAAAAAATCACAAAGTGCATCATTACATTTAATATATCTAAAATTCTCATCTTTGATAAAAACTGGTATTGGCATAATATTTAAAAGTTTATTCATAAAAGCTAAATTTTCTTGTAACTCTTTTGTTTTTTCATCAACTTTTCTATATAAAGTTTTATTTGTTTGATTTAATTTTGAAGCAATATTACGTGCTAATATAACACTAATTGTTATAACAATTAAAGTTATTAAACTAGAGATTAAAATCAACTTATTATTCTGAGTATTATAATACTCACGAGAGTCTTTAATATTTCTATTTATAATATTATTTAACTCTTGTGTTATCTCACTATTGGATAAAACACTATTAGTTTTTAAAAAAGCTGTCTTAAACTCTATCTTATCCTCTTCTAAATGTTGATTTTGAGTTTGAATCACAATAAATATTAAAATTACAGAGAGTAAAGTTAAAGATATTACTGGTATAAAAATTATATATTTTGTTACACTACTTGAATGATTTTTTGTCATATTGCTTTTAATTTTATCTCAAAAACTGCACCATCATCTTCATTGTAAACTTTGATGAAACCATTATGTTCTTGAATGATTTTTTGTGCGATATTTAATCCCACACCAATACCACCTGATTGTTTAGTACTTATAAAAGGCTCAAATATTTTATTTATAATATTCGTATCAATTCCACCTGCATTGTCCTTAAATCTAATAACTATATTATTTTCTTCTTTAAATATATCTATTAATAATACTCTTGATTCATAATTTTCAATTTTTACTAACTCATCTAAAGCATTATTTATAATTACTATCCAAACTTGTTCTATTCTTTGCTTTTGAATATCACAATTAAATTCATATAAATCTTTTTGTATATCTAATGCAAAAAGATTATTATTTACATAGATTTTACTTTGTTGTTTTGAACGGCTATAGCTAAGCATTAGTGCAGTTATGATTGTATTGTATATATTTGTTATTTCTGTTTTACCTTTTGAAGTTTGAGACATCTCTCTCATAGCCTCTACAATATTTGAAATTCTATTAATACCATCAACAATTTTTTCAGAATCTTCAACTAGTTGTAACTTTGTATCACTATTTGGTAAAGATTTTATATCATATTGCATCATCTCAAAGTTTCCTTTGATGTATGTTAAAGGTGTGTTTATCTCATGCGTAATTCCTGCGGCAAGAGTACCAATCGTATTTAGCCTAATATTTTTAAGTCTCTCTTGTTGTATTGCTTCTAACTGCTTGATATTTTTTTTAGTCTCTTTTTTTACTCTTTCTTCTAAAGAGTTATTTAGCTTATTAAGTTCAATTTTATCTGATATTACATGTCGTATTGCTGTGTAAGATACTATATTATTGTTTTCATTAAAGTTTGGCTCTATTTTTACATCTACCCAATAACCAGTGCCATTTTTTTTTAAATTCTGAAGTTCTCCACTCCATACTTTACCTGATTTTATTGTATCCCACATATCTTTGTATAACTCTATAGATGTATCTGGATGTTTTACTATTGAGTGATATTTTCCGATTAACTCTTTTTTTGTATATCCCGATATATCACAGAATGCTTGGCTGGCATCTATAATTATACCGTCTAAATCTGTTACAGACCTAATAATATATTTATCTATTAATTGAAGAGATTTAATTAATTCATCTCTTTCAATTTTATCACTCTCTCTTCTATTTTGAAAAGATTTTATTTGCTCTTTTATCATAGTTATATTATAATAAAACCTCTTTTATTTTATCTTCTAAAGATTGAAGTGAGTCAAATGGTTTCATTAAATAATGAGTAGCACCCTCTTTATGTGACTTTAAAACTTTATCTAAAGTAGAGTAAGCAGTCATCATAATAACTTTTTGATTTGGATTTCTTTCCATAATCTTTTCTAAAGCATCTAAACCATTCATTTGAGGCATCATTATGTCAAGTAAAACTAAATCAACACTATTATCAATTGAATCTACTGCTACAACAGGGTTTGAGTATGTTGTAACATCATAGTTACCACTTCTACCCAAAAATCTACTTATCATACTTAAAATTTCATTTTCATCATCTACTACTGCAATTTTATACATTTTATATCCTTTTTTATATTAATTAAATAAATCGTGTGCTGCTTCTTTCATAACAGCATCATTTTTCTCTTCCAGCATTTTATCTAAAATACTAAATACATCATGACTAGCTACCTCCATATTCTCGATTTTTTGCTCTATTTTTGCTTTTGAACAAGTTACGAAATTACCTGCACACTCACTAGCTAATGAGTTTGCTTCATCATGAATTGTTTGGTGTGGTTTATTTAGTTGGCTATATGATTTAACTGAACCAAACTCTTGTTTTCCAAGCCCACTATCATACCACTTACCAAGTCTACAATTTGAATGAGATGCTGGTTCAAAACCATTACTCTCACCAAACAATAATTGATATAAATTATTTTTATATATTACGTGATCTAACTTAGCAAGATTTACAAATATTTTATTGCTTATTGATTCAACTTCAAATACACTTCTTCCTGCATTTTTTTGAAAAGTGTACATAAGTTTAATAAGCATATCAACTCTATTTTTTGTTTCAACTACAACTTTTCCTACAATTTCAGAACTATCTTTCATCCTTGCTGTTTCTTCTTGAATAGCAACTACTACGTCTTTTATCTCTTTTGCAGCATCAGCACTTCTTGAAGCTAGATTTCTAACCTCTTGAGCAACTACTGCGAAACCTTTTCCAGCTTCTCCAGCTGTTGCTGCTTCAACTGCTGCATTTAAAGATAATATATTTGTTTGAAATGCAATCTGATCAATAACAGTAATAGCTTGAGCTATATCATCACTTTTTTTCACAAGATTAATAACTATCTCATTTTCTGTTACTATTTGAGTATTTAAATTTTCTGTATCTTTTACAATATTTTGTGTTAATTCTAAACCTTTTGTTGAACCATCTGCTGTACTTTTTGATTCTTTTGACATCTCATCTAATTCATCAAGTAGTTCAACATATACACTTTGAGTACTTGATAATGATTCATTCATATTGTTGTTATGTTTATGTAAAAGGCCATCATCTTTATCATCATGTATTGATGTTCTAACTAATGAAACAATTGTAATATCACCTGATTTTTTTGTTTCTATTTTTGCTTCACAATCTTCTATAATAATTCTTTTATCATTTCTATTTACAGCAGATACTAAAGAGCTCATATTTTTTATATTTTGGGTTGCTTTGTCATTTGAAAAAATTATTTTATTATTTTTGTCAATTGCAATAATTGCTTCTGTTGTTGTAAATGAAGCGATACTTTTAAGCTGTTCATTTTGTTTTTTTAGTTCTGAAATCTCATTTGCATTCTTACGCTCCGTATAGTCTATTTGTGATTTTACTTGCGTATTTGCATTGTCTAGTTGTTGTTTTAATTCTTCAATTTTGTTTTTTAATTGAACAATCTCTTCATCTTTTGCCTTAGTACCAAAAAACATTATTAACCCTTAGTTTTAAAATTTAACTATGCTATCTAATATAATATTATATTTATATTAATTATCCTTATATAATTTATCTAAATCCAAATTTTTCATTAAATCAAGATATTAAATCTATTTAAACTTATATTACACCCAGACTAAAGTCGTGGGTTCCTAAATGATTTAGGTCGCTCCCATCGGGGACGATGAGAACTAGAAACCTACTAAGATATCAAATCTATATAATGAAGTTAATCTAACTCATTATATAAACTATCTCTTTGTACAGGTACAAAACCACTATTTTTTATAAGTTTTACAAACTCACTTTGTGCCATTCCATTTGCACTTGCTGCACCTGCTGCACTGTTTATTGATTCTTTTTCTATTGTTCCATCAAGATCATTTGCACCAAACTCTTGAGCTAAAAGTGCTAGTTTGATTGATGATGTTACCCAGTATGCCTTTAAGTTTGGAATATTATCAAGCATTATTCTACTTATTGCAAAAGTTTTAAGTATCTCTTGTGCATCAGGAAAGTTTGTAACTTTTAAAAAATTATTCTCTTTTTGATAAACCAAAGGTATAAATGCATTAAATCCACCTGTTTGGTCTTGAAGCTCTCTTAGTCTTATCATATGATCAATTCTATGCTCTCTTTTTTCTATATGTCCAAAAAGCATAGTTGCATTTGATTGTTTCTTTTTTTGATGCCAAATTTTATGTATCTCTATCCATTGATCAGATGTTACTTTTCCACCACATATTCTTTTTCTCACCTCTTCATCAAAAATCTCAGCACCACCACCTGGCATAGAATCAACACCATTCTCAATCATAAGATCAATAATCTCTTCATATGACTTATTATATTCAGTGCTCAAAAAATTTATTTCTGCTGCAGTTAATGCTTTGATATGAAGGTCTGGATATTTATCTTTTATTTTTTTGAAAATCTCTAAATACCAGTTTAGTCCTGTGTTTGGATTGTGAGCTGAAACTATATGCACCTCTTTTATACCATTTTTTACACTATTTTCAACTGTATCTAATATCTCATCATGCTCCATAGTGTATTGGTTTGGGTTTTTTCTACTTGCACTATATGCACAAAATTGACAAACATCTTTACATATATTTGTAGGATTTATATGTCTATTTACATTATAATATGTTTTTCTATCAAATCTATCTTCTCTTATTTTTGAAGCATAAGAAGCTAAATCTAAAAGCTCCATATCATAAAGCTTTAGACCATCTTCATATGTCAGTCTTATATTATTTTCTAATTTTTCTTTTAAGTTCATAAAATATTCTCTTTTCTAATTTTTCTTTGGTGTTATTCTATATTTTTGTGATTTCGCTTTATTTAACATATATTTTGGTTCTATTTCATGAATAGCTGATATATTTATCTCTACATCTTTATAAAACCAACCTTTTCCAGTATCTTTCATCTCTTTTTTTTCAAACATCTCTTTTAGTTCATCACTAGAAACAATCATCTCTTCCATATTAAATCCTTAATAAGCTATTAGTCCATTTAAGCTATTTGATATATTTGAGATTGTTCCATTTAAAACTTTTTGCATAAACTTATCCATTTTATCCTCTTTTGACCAGATAGGTTTTTTGACATCACTTAAGTTTACTACAATTTGTTTTGCATTTGATATTGTTCCTACTTCATCAACCAATCCAACTTCAAGTGCTTGTGCTGCTGTAAAAATATGTGCATCAGCATAATCTTTATGATTTTCTTTTTTTAGACCTCTTGCATTAGAAACATCTGTAATAAACATATCATATGTACTTTTTGTTATTTTTTCTAACTCTTCTCTCTCATTTTTTGACCATTGTCTTGTCGGTGTTCCTGCTTCTTTAAAAGTACCAACTTTTACTGTTTGGGTTTTGATTCCTAGTTTAGCTATAAGTTCACTAGCATCAACACTTTGCATAATCACACCAATACTCCCTATCATACTTCCTGGATTTGCCACAATTTTGGTAGCCCAAATAGAACCATAATAACTACCGCTTGCCATAATACCACTTGCGTATGCAACAACTGGCTTTTGTGAATTTAACTCTTTTATTGCATATGCTATCTCAACAGAAGGTGGTACAGCACCACCTGGTGAATTTACTTTTAGAAGGACACCTTTTATATTGTTGTTGTATTTTGCTTTGTTTATTTTTTCTAAAATATCACTTGCATCCATTATTGGACCACTTAAATCAATAGTTTGAAGATTTGCCACTTCCATATCTTTGGGATCTGTACTTAATACTACAAAATATATTATTGTTAAAAACAATACAGATTTAAAGTTGTTTTGAATAAATCTTATTGGAGCCCATATTGGCCAAAAAAGTTTAGAAAGAAAGTTCATTTTTACCCTTTATAAATGTTTTTTCTACATCTGTTGTGTGTAATATAACTTGTGTTGCAAGCTCCTCTTCATCACTACAGATATCTGGAAGTTTAAATACTATAATATCTGAATCAAAATCTTTTTTAAGTACACCTTTATTTAATCCTAAGGCATCGGCTCCACCTTTTGTTGAAGCTATTAAAAGTTTTTTTGCTAATGGAGTTGGTTCTAAATTTGTATGTATAAAAAAAGAGCTTTTTAACTCTTCAAACATATTTAAAGTATGATTTGAGCTTAAGCCATCTGTACCCATAGCCAATGGTATATCATCTAAATAACTAAGATTTAAGACACTATTATTTAACAAACGATTTGAATTTGGGCAGTGTATTATTGTACCATTTAAGTTTTTTATTTGTTGTAGCTCTTTTTCATTTGCTTCAACACAATGTGTGAAACTAAGAGGAGATAAGCCTTTGAATTGTTCTAAAAAAGCACTTGGTTTTGTAAGAGATTTATGCTGATCCAACATATCTTTAAAAAATACCTCAAATTCACCACTAGAGTTATTTAGCCAATCATTTTCAGCAACACTTTCTTGAAAATGTGTAGATACTGCCATATTATTTTGTTTTGCTATTCTTAAAACTTCTCGTATTAAAAATGGGTGAGTAGAGTAGGGTGAATGTATAGCAATAGCAGGTATAAAGTTATCACTTTTATGTGCAATAGCTGATTTTAGTTTTTCTTGAAAATCTAAAAAAAGAGTATCAATCATATCTGCTTTGCTACCTAAAATTTCTGTAAAGTAGACTATATTTAATGCTGATTTAATGCAAGAGTTCATATCAAAACCATATGAACTAATAGCTCCAACAGTTGTTGTACCATTTTTAATCATTTTTTTTAGTTCATTATCTATTAATTCTTCAGTTGCTTTTTCTATTAAATCTTCTCTATGAGTAATAACAGAAAATAACCAATTTACAAAATTACCATATTTTAGAGTAGTTTTATTTGCACTAAATTCTAAATGTACATGTGTATTTATAAGTCCAGGCATAATGACTGAACTAGAACCTTGGTATTCTATCTCTTCTAATGGGTATTTTTCAATAAAGTCATCAATAGTACCAATATCACGAATTTTTTCATCAAATGATATGGCACCATTTTTAATAATAGTAAAGTTTTCATCACAAACCAAAAGCCAGTCAGCATATATATATTTCATCTAGTACCTCTATATTTTTCGTATTATACCAAATGAAAATTATATTTAGATATATTAAACTTAAATCAAATTAATCTTAAGTATAATCCTATAAGCTACAAATCTATTTACAATATTCTAATATATCAACTTCATCAATTTGATCTGGTTTTAAAAACTTATTTGCATACTCTTTATATACACCACTTATTAAAAATAATTTGAAAATATCTGGGTCTAGATGTTGGTCTTTTACCATAAAACTTAATATTTTGATAGATTGTGATAATGTTTTTGGCTCTTTGTATGGTCTATCTGATGCTGTTAAAGCTTCAAATACATCTGCTATTGCCATTATTCTTGATGCAATTGGCATATCATCAATTGTTAGTTGTCTTGGATATCCTGTACCTATTAATGTTTCATGATGAGCCCCTGCAAATAGTGGTACATTTTTTAGGTATTCAGGAAATGGTAATTTTTCCAACATAACAATACTCATCTGCACATGTTCTTGTATCTTAAACCGCTCTTCATAACTTAAAGTACCAGAACTAACAGTGATATTATATAGTTCTCCTAAATTATAAAGATGTTCTGGAACTTTTGTTTTAAATCCCATTCTTTCATACTCTTCAAAATCAAAAAACTCTCTTGGTATGATATGTCTAATTTTATCACTAAGAAGTTGTTCTACTTGTGGGGTTGTTGATTTTTCTTCTAATACCCGTTTTTTCTCTTCATGTGCTAAACCAAGAGTATCATCAAAGTTTCTTATCCATGTCCTTGAAGCTATAGATCTTATTTTATCTTTATCTTCATTTTTCATAAATTCACTACCAACATTTGCAATAGCAACCAACTCAAATTCATCTTTTAGTTTTTTATGCTCAAGTTCTAGCCAACTATCAACATCTTTTTCATTTTCACCATTTAGTTTTTTGTTTAGTGCTTCAATTGTCAAATCTCGATGAATCACCTCAAACCTAGTTCTTACTTCATGTATTCTATTGTATATTGTTTCTAGTTTTGTAGCTTTGTCTACTACATATTCAGGTGTAGTTACTTTTCCACAATCATGCAACCAAGCGGCTATTGTTAGCTCTCTTTTTTTATCTTCTGTATCAAGACTAAAAGATTGAAATATCCCATCATCTGATTTATGAGCTGCATCTGCTATCATAAGTGACAATTCAGGTACTCTTTCACAATGCCCACCTGTATACTTGCTTTTTGCATCAATAGCACTAGCTATAAGTTTAATAAAAGCATCCAGCAAATCTTTTTGTGCTATTTGTAAGGCCTCAACCTCTTCGAGTCTAGCTTCGAGTTTTTTTAATTCTCTTAGCTGATTCTTATCAGTTCTTGCCATGATTTTATCATGTCTTTTGATATCTTTTATTAGCCTATCTGTTGTTGTTAGAAAATCTAATTTTAAATCTTCTAACTCTGATATAAGACTACTCTGAATTGCCATATAAAATACCTATTTTGTAACTAAATTTATCTCTAACTCTTCAAAGTCTTCAATAAAGTCTTCACCAGCTTCCTCTGCTGATTCATTCTCTTCATCATAAATCCAATTTACTTTTATAACATTTTCTTCATTATTCTCTTCAAGTAAATCAAAAAAATCAAAAAATAGTTTCGAACTACTTGAGTTAAAATATGTTATCTCCATATTTATTGTAGTTGTTTCAGCTGGATTTGTTTCAAAATATTGAGCTAACCAACTCATCATAGGTTCATAAAATTCAAATGTATTTTCAGGGTAAGATTTACCTATTAATGTTATTGTACCATTTACATCCAAATTTATTAATGGTGTATATTTTGTCTCTTCTATAATTAAATTTTCCATTTTAATCCTTTTTTATATTTATTTGTGTTCTGATATGAAAATAATATTTATCTTCATTTATTTTTATAAACTCATAAGTAATAGAATTACATCTTTTTGCAATCTCATAAAAACCGATACCTCCACCTTTTTCGTGTGTATCTCTACCGCTTCTTCTTAACTCTTTATATCTTTTTTTTAATTCATCTCTATTAAGAGTTGTTACCTCTTCTAGTTTTGGTTCAATTTTTATCTTGTCATCAATAGATATTATATTTTGGCTATCAATAAAATATGTTTGCTTATCTTCACTTTTGGATACTATGATAAGTCCACCAGGGACAATATCTCTACACCCATCAATATTTGATTTTGAGTAATTCATCATATTTTGCGATAATTCTATAAAAACAGTAAAAATATTTGAAGATACACCTATACCAACATTATTTTTATCTGCTTCTAATTCTAGGGCTTCAGTCATAGAAGATATAAGTGATTGAGTTAAAATACCACCATAACTTATAAAAATTATTCCATCATTATCAACAAGATTTTGTATATCACTTATATTCATTTTAATTCCCTTACTATAATATATATTACTACACAATTCTATCTACATCAAGCTTTATATTATCTAAGAAACTTATATAAATATAAAAAAATAATAGATTTTTTTATCAATTTATCACTTAATTTAGTTGGTTAGTTTTAATTTACAGTTCAATCCTCTAATAAGTTTTATTTAAGATTAAAGGAAATAGCACTGGTAATTAACTACTTTTTATCTATTTTCAAAAAAAAATTAGTCAATATATTGTAATAGTTCTTCAAATCACGCGTAATTTCTTTCTTAATCTTAATTAAAACTTAATAGTGGATTTAACTATTTAATTTGGCATTACTATATAATAAGTAATAAAATTCCTAAAAATAAGATAAAAACCAAACTACCATATTCAAATAGTTTAATAAGTTTTGAACTTTTTTGAGCTTTTTTTTGTATCTTTATACTTAAATATGCCATAACAAAAATAATAAGACTCATACCTAAACTCATAAAAATAGCACTTAAAAAACCAACAAAATATATCCCTAAACCAAAAGTAAAAATAAAAATAGTAACAGTTCCTGGACATGGCACTATACCTGCTGCTAATATCACACCAATATCTGTACTATCTGTTTTGCATCCACTACAACTACAACTATGTGTATTTGGATTATGAATTGTAAATTTTGCTGCTGGTTTTTTCTTTATATCTATTTTTTTAAATATCAAATATAGTGCAATGATGATTATAACAATAGCACTTACTTTTGTAGCTATATATTCAATATCTGTAAAATAGTTTGCAAAAATTGTATTTAAAATATAGTATATAACCATGGTTAATAAAAAAGCAGAAAAAGTATGGACAACTCCAATTAGAAGAGATATATTAAAAGCTTTTATGTATGATTTATCTTCACTTAAAAAATAAGCACTAACCAAGCTTTTTCCATGTCCTGGACCAATTGCATGTAAAACTCCATATAAAAATGAAAATATCAAAAGCCAAAAATATGATAAAAATGAGTTGTTTTCTTGTATATCAGATAAAAGTAGTTTAATTCTTATTTTATAACTATTTAACTCTTTTGCTAAGCTATCTAAAAAATAATTGTTTTCCTCTGAATGTTGAGTTTTAACTGCTGTTTTAAGAAGAGATGTATTATTTTCAATTGCTGCTTTTATCTTTTTTGGTAAAACATCTTTATAAAAATATATATTTATATCATTTTCATTTGGTTCAATGATTTTATACTCTTCATAATCTTTTAGCACTATATCTGCTACTTGAAAATTAAAATTATTTGCTGAGTCATAAAATTTGATATAGAGTTTTTTATCTTTTTGCATTATTATATAGATATCAAAACTATAGTTATAAAAAATTTTACCATTTTTATAACTCATTTTTGTTTTAGGATTGATAATTTTGATCTGTTTTGCATCAGAATAGGGTGTATGTTTTGGTTCGTATGATATTTCTGTTGAAAAACTATTTGTTTTTAGATAATCCTCTAAAGTAAGCCGTATCTCTTCTAATTCATTTTCATCAAATTTATTATTTTCATTTTGGTCATACATAGATAAAGAATCAACAAATTTTTTACTAAATTCCCATCTAATATCAAAGTGAGTATAAGTTTTTTTAGCATATATTTTTGTATATGTATTGACTATAGGAATATCCATTGAACATAAACTACATGCAAAAGTATTAATACTAAATACCATAA
>JAYEJC010000012.1:0-11572 GCA_034660335.1 Campylobacterota bacterium | reverse complement strand
CAAAGATAGAGCTACTGGGGTTTTTAAAGCTACAAAATAGTTAAACTAAAGTATAATTCAGACATGAAAAAAATAATACTTATTTCGTGTTTGTTTTATACACTACTAAATTCTTATGAGATTGAGTCAAGTAAAATTGATATAAATAAAAAAGGTGTGGCTTTAGGTACCACTATGACATTGGCATCTGCAAAAGATTTGTCAATAAAATTTTTGTTATATGATACATATATCAAAAAAACAACCACCACAGAGATTCCATATTTTGTTGTATTTGCTGTTAATATTAAAAAAGAAGAGCTACATCAATCATTAGTAAAGATTAAAAAACTTGAACCAACAGCATATATAATATCAAATAATAGAATAAAACAACTACACAATATTAAACCTTCAAAAAAACAATCAAAAATAATAAAACATCAATCAATTAAGATGAAATACCAACAAGCAAAAAAGTATTATCAAAACCGTGAATATGAAAAGGCTATTGTTTTACTAGAAGAGTTGGTCTCAATCGATGCTACAAATTCAAATATCAATTTTTATTTAGGTAGCTCATACTACAACAACAAAGAGTATGAAAAAGCTATGGTAGCCTATGAACGAATCACAATAGTAGATGAACAACACCTAAGGGGAAAACTAGAACTTGCTCAAACTTATCTAAATCTAGGGCTTATAGAAGAGGCTATCAAAAATTTTAATTTGGTACTTCAAGAAGAGCTACCTCAAAATGTAAGAGACAATATCAACTATGTATTAGAAAATGAAAAAAACAAAAAACAAAAACTCTTTTTTGATGGCTCTGTATCTATGACTATGACACTTGATAACAACCCAGCATCAAGTGCAGAGATAAAAGATTATAACTACTATTACAATGGTGAATTAGTAAATGTAGACTATACTGTCACAAAATATAATGAGCTAAACTATCTACTTATATTTAATACAAACTTACACTACAAAATAAATGACAACTACACTATATCTAATAGATTTAACTACTTAAAACAGATATTTCAAAAAGATTTAGATAGACTTGATTTAAGTGCAAATGAATCTGAGGGTATCGCTCTTGAGAGTAAAAAAGAGATTGATATGTTGAAATATTCTCTTTCATTATCAAATATTTTTAATAATCACAATATAACTTATAGTGCAAATGCTATGAAAATAAATCTAGCAAAAGAGAGTTATCTTAATAGCTATGGTGCTTCGCTATCTTATCAAAGAAAATATTTCTCAGATATCACAATTTTTTCTGTATTGTCTTATCAACAAAAACAATACCAACAACTAGATAATCAAAATCTAGATTCAAATAATTTTACATTTACATTTGGTCACCATTATCCTACTATACAAATAGGTCAAATCAACTTAATCTATATCTATGGTTTAGAACAAAGACTAGAAGAAAATATAAATGCACCTGATAAGATATCAAATAGTTTTGTTTTAGCAAACAACTATAAGCTTTCAAAAGAGTTTGCTTTAAATAGTTCTATATACTTAAAAGATACAAAAACTCAAGAAAAAGATGTAGCATTTGATATAAAACAACACGATAAAACAAAAATCTTTAGTATAGAATTAGAATACAAAATAAACAAAAACACAAGCATATCATCTAGTATCAAACATAATAAAATTGACTCTAATATTGTTATTTATGACTACAACAAACAAACAATAGATATATCTATAAAAAAATCTTTTTAGCACTCTTTGTCTTTATTTGCTATTTTGTCTAATTTCACTTGACATTTAGAGACTAAGGTGCTATAATTTTATTAGCACTACAAGATATTAAGTGCCAAATATTAAAATTTAAGATGGATATAAATGGTAAATAAAAAAGAGTTTTTATTAGATTCTATTATAAAAGCATATATAGCACACCTTGAGCCAATTGGTTCAGGACAACTAAAATCTATGTATGATATATCTTATTCACCTGCTACTATTAGAGGTTATTTTAAAAAGCTTGGTGATGAGGGTTATTTAGCTCAAGAGCATGCTAGCAGTGGACGAACACCAACTACAGAAGCTCTAAAAGAGTATTGGACCAATAGACTAAATAATAAACTTGATTTTATTAACTACAATAATTTAAATGTACTAGCAAGACAAATAGGAGTATCTGTATTTTTAAAAGAGCAACAAATACAGATACTAAATCGAGTTTTAAATATAGAAAATTTGTATATTTTATTAGAATTCACTTCATTTTCAATCACTATTAAATTTAATAATCCATTATATAAATTTTTAAGTGATATGATTAATCTTGAAGCACAAAGTATTCTAGAAGTAGCATCTCAAGTGGGAGCAAATGAACTTTTTATTGAACTTGATAAGTATTTATACAATAAAGACTTTGAAATAATCAACATAAAGGAGTTTTTAAAACTTTGTGTAGATTATAATTTGGATGAGATAGATATAAATAAATTTTTAAATGGAAATATTATGGATCTATTATCAACAGGTATCCACTACAATGGATCAGAGGGAATTAATAGTATTTTACCCCATGAGTATATTGGTATTGTACATGATGTATATATAAATAATAAAAAATTTAAAATGTTGGTAGTTGGATTGTTATCAAAAGATTATGAATATTTTTATAAAGGAATTAGTAGATGAGTGAAGAGAAAAAAGAAGAACAGGTTGAAGTAGAACAAGAAGTTGTTCAAGAAACAAATGAGATTGAGCAAGAAGAGGTAGTTGAAGTTGATGATACAGAAAAATTTGCTTCATTAGATGAAGAGTTTAAATCAAAAATGGAATCAAAAGTACTACAAGCTGAAGCTAAAGCTAAAGAAGCTGAAGATAAGTTTTTAAGAACTCATGCAGATTTTGAGAATATCAAAAAAAGACTTGAAAAAGAGAAATACCAAGCAATAGATTATGCAAGTGAAAAATTTGCAAAAGATCTACTTGCACCAATAGATGCTCTACAAATGGCAATATTAAGTGCAAATGGTGATGTTGAAGCTGAACAATTAGTTGAAAAACTAAAAGAGGGTATTGAACTAACAGTTAAAGCTTTTAATAAAGCATTTGAAAAACATGATATCAAAGAGGTTGAATATGATGAGTTTAATCCAGATTTTCACAACGCAGTTATGAAAGCAGATAGCCAAGAGATAGAATCAGGACAGATAGTTATGGTTATGCAAAAAGGTTATACATTTAAAGATAGACTTCTTAGAGAAGCAATGGTATCTGTAGCTAACTAAATAGTCATCTTTTTGATAATTTCGGCATTCTACTACAAAATTTAAAATAATCACTTACTGCAGTAAGCTCATATTTTAAATTTTTTGTCTGCCTTGAACTAATCAAAAATCTAACTATTTAGCAAATATTGAGATGACCGCAATGTCACAAAACTATCATAAAGTTTAAAATAAAATTAATAAAAAAGGAAATAAAATGAGTAAAGTAATAGGTATAGATTTAGGAACAACAAATTCTTGTGTATCGGTATATGAAGCTGGTGAAGCTAAAATTGTAGCAAATAAAGAGGGTAAAAATACTACTCCATCAATAGTAGCATTTACAGATAAAGGTGATGTATTAGTTGGGGATCCAGCAAAAAGACAAGCGATAACAAATCCTGAAAAAACAATCTACTCTATCAAAAGAATTATGGGTCTTATGATGGATGAAGGTCATGCAAAAGATGCTATGGATAAAGTTGGATACAAAATAGTAAATAGAAATGGTGCAGCAGCAGTAGAAATTACTGGTAAAACATATACACCACAAGAGATATCTGCAAAAATATTAACAAAACTTAAAACAGATGCAGAAGCTTACCTTGGAACAACAGTAACAGATGCTGTTATTACAGTTCCTGCATACTTTAATGATGCACAAAGAAAAGCAACACAAGAAGCAGGTACAATTGCTGGACTTAATGTACTAAGAATCATCAATGAACCAACAGCAGCAGCACTAGCTTATGGTTTAGATAAAAAAGGTGAAGAGAAAGTTATCGTTTATGATTTAGGTGGTGGTACATTTGATGTTACTGTACTTGAAATTGGAGATGGTACATTTGAAGTACTTTCAACTGATGGAAATGCTTTCTTAGGTGGTGATGACTTTGATAACAGAATTATTGATTGGTTGGCTGATGATTTCCAAACAGAGTTTGGTATTGATTTAAGAGCTGATAAAATGGCACACCAAAGACTGAAAGATGAAGCTGAAAAAGCTAAAAAAGAGTTAAGTGCTACTGCTGAAACAGAGATAAATTTACCGTTTATAACTGCTGATGCAACTGGACCAAAACACCTTGTAAAATCTTTAACAAGAGCAAAATTTGAAGCTATGACTGATGATTTAGTTTCTGAAACATTAGAGCATATCAAAGTAGCTATGAAAGATGCTGGACTTGATAATGATGAGATTGATGAAGTTATTATGGTTGGTGGATCTACTAGAATTCCAAAAGCTCAAGAGGTTGTAAAATCATACTTTGGTAAAGAACTTAACAATTCAGTAAACCCTGATGAAGTTGTAGCTGCTGGTGCTGCTATTCAAGGTGGAGTGCTTAAGGGTGATGTTAAAGATGTACTTTTACTAGATGTTACACCACTATCTTTAGGTCTTGAAACTTTAGGTGGAGTTATGACTAAACTTATTGAAAAAGGTACAACAATACCTGTTAAAAAATCACAAGTTTTCTCAACAGCAGAAGATAACCAACCTGCAGTTTCTATTAATGTAGGACAAGGTGAGAGAGAATTTGCAAGAGACAATAAATCATTAGGTCAATTTGAGCTTTCTGATATTCCAGCAGCTCCACGAGGTGTACCTCAAATTGAAGTAACATTTGATATTGATGCAAATGGTGTTTTAAATGTATCTGCAAAAGATAAAGGTACAGGTAAAGAAAACAAGATTACTATCTCTGGTTCATCTGGACTTTCTGATGATGAGATTGAAAAAATGGTAAATGAAGCAGAAGCAAACAAAGAGGCAGATGCTAAGAAAAAAGAGTTAATTGAATCTAAAAATCAAGCAGAAGCTATGCTTCACTCAACTAAAAAATCTTTAGAAGAAAATAAAGGTGTAGTAAGTGAAGAGGAAGAACAGGCTATCGTTGATGCTGCTGCTGCTTTAGAAGAGACACTTAAAAATGAAGCTGCTACAAAAGAAGAGATTGATGAAAAATTAAAAACTCTTACAGAAGTTTCTCATAAATTAGCAGAAGCTATGTACAAAAAAGAGGGTGGAGATGCTGCACAAGCTAATCCAGCTGATGCTAAAAAGAAAAAAGAAGATGACGATATCATTGACGCGGAAGTGGAATAATATCAAAAACAATATAAAGTGACATTTGTCACTTTATATTAAACTACAAATACACCTATTTTACTCTCTAGTTACTGGTAATTTAACTGTAAAAACAGCCCCTTTATTATCATTTTCTGCACTTATAGTACCACCTAGTTTTGTTTCTATTATTAGTTTTGACATATAAAGGCCTAGCCCACTACCCTCTTTTCTTGTTTTTGTTGTAAAATATATATCAAATATTTTATTAATATTTTTCAACTCTATTCCACCTGCATTATCTTTTATTTTTATTAGTATATTTTGATTATCATCAGATATAGATATGTCGATTTTAGCTTCTTTTACACCTCGCGATACCAATGCATCTTCACTATTTGCTAATATATTTAATATAACTTGAGCAAATTCACTTGGATATCCAATAGATGTGATTTTTTTATCTTTTTGGGTAAAAGTCAATTTTATATGATTGAAAGTCAATGAAGCTTTTATTAAATCAACTGCATTGTTAATATATTCAGATATATCAAATCTCTCTTTTTCCTTATTTGGCTCAAAAAAGTTTCTAAAATCCTCAATAGTTTGAGACATATACTTTATTAGCTTATTTCCATCATTTAATTTTTTGTTTAAATATTGTTCATCCAACTCTTCAAAATTTGAGGCAGACCCAATATTCATAAAAATACCACCAAGTTGTGCTAATGGTTGTCGCCATTGATGTGCTATATGCCCTATCATCTCTCCCATTGTTGCTAGCTTTGATTGTTGCATCATTAGATATTCACTATCGAGTCTTTTTTTTATCTCAATATCAATTATATTTTGAAGTTTTTCCTTCTCTGTTTCATAGCTAGTAACATCTTTAAAAATCAATTTCATATATTTTGTTTCTGCATTTTTTGATAAAATACCAGAAACTTCATAAATTCTATCATTTATTTTTATTGCAATATCTTTTATCGTTTTAGTATCTATTAAAATATTTTGAATATATAACCAATCACTTTTATTAATAATCTTTAAAATACTCTTATCCATTAAATTTGTACCAAAAATATTTTGGGCCTGTTTATTCATCCAATAGATAAGATTATCTTCTGAACCATCATATATCTCAACAATAGGTTCTGGTAAAAAGTTCATAATCTCTTGTGCATTTTTTATTTTATTTTGTAAAACTCTTGCATAGTTACCTTTTATATGCTTTAAAATATCACGGTTTGTCAATAATGCTAATAATTTATTGTTTTTATTGACTACTACTACTCTTCTTATATTTTTTATTTTCATAATATCTATTGCATTTGTTACAAAAATATCATCAGTGATAGTAACAACAGGAGATGTCATATGCAATGAAACTTTATTTCTTTTATCTACTTCATTATATGTGAGTTTTAATATATCTTTTTCTGTAATTATCCCAACATAATGTTTATCATGCATCACTATCAAAGAACCAATTTGGTGTTTTTTCATTTTATTTAATACAGAATATATCGTTTCATTTATATCAACGGTAATTAGCTCATAAGTAGTATCAATAATATTTGAAATCTTTAGATCTTCTTTATATACATCTTCTTCCAAATAATCAAAAAGATCCTCTTGTAAAACTACACCAGCATACTCTTTATTTTTATTTACTAATATAATTCTTCTTATATTATTTTGACCCAAGACATCAAAAGCAAACTCAATTGGTCTATTTTCATCTGTTGTGATTAAGTTTTTTTTAGCAATAGTAATAGCAGGTTGAGTGAAATTGATATCATCATTAAAACCATTAACAATATCACTCTCTGTTATAATACCAATAGGTTTATTTTCTTTTAATAAAACAACACAACCATTTTTATTTTGATACATCACTCCCATTGCATTTTTTATTGATGTATCAAATGGAACAACAATATCTTTTGTTGTTTTTATACTTTTTAGGTTATTCATCATTTTTATTTACCAAATAGGCTATAGCCTCTTCCACTTACATTTATAAAGATATCTTTATGAGTTTTTCTTCTTATATTTCGTATTTGACTTCTAATAGCATCTTGCGTCATCACTTCATCTTTCCATATCTCATTTTCTATCATATTATAACTAACTATTTTATTATTATTTAAAACAAAAAAATTAAGCAACTCTAACTCTTTTTTTCGAAGAGCTACTATCTCATTATTTTTATATAATAAACTCTCTTTTGTATTAAAATAAAAACCATCACCAACATCAATATTAAAATATTTTGAGGATAATTTATGCAACTGTTCTAATGCCTTTTGCAAAGCAAGCATCAAGTCATCACCAGTAATTGGCTTTACTAAATACCTAGTTATATTTAACTCAATTGCTTCTAGAGTAAACTCTTTGTTTGTATATGCAGTAGATATTAATATCCTAGTATATTCATCTTTTTCTCTGATTAATGATATTAGTTCCATACCACTCATTTTTGGTAAATTTATATCTACTATCATTAAATCAGGTTTCTCTTTTTCATACAAAACCAGACCATCTTCTGCATTTGCTGCTAAAAATAATTTTTTTGTATAGCGTTGTAAAAATTCAGAAATATATTGTCTAATAATATCATCATCTTCTATATATAGTATTGTTAATTTTGATAGTGCTTTACCTAATATCATCTCTTTCATCTTAGATATCCTTTTTTAAATAATACCAAATCAGATTTGGTATAAAACTATAACTAAAAAAAGTGTGAAATAAATGAAATAACTATTTTTAACATCATCTTCTAATCACACATAATCTCATTATTTATATTAATTAAAACTTAATAGAGAATTATACTGCTATTTTTTTCTTTTTTATATCAAATTTTTGAGCTCGTATAGTCAAATCTGTAATCACCCCATTTGTATTTAAAATATCCATAACAGTGTTTGCAATAGTTTCAGGTAAAAGATATGTTTGCTCTTTATTTGATGGCTCAAATTGTAAATCATCAAAAAAATTTGTTTTTGTTAGGTCTGGATTTATAGAGGTTATTGCCACTCCACTTTTTCTTAGCTCTTCAAATAAACAAAGTCCAAAATCCCTTAATCCACTTTTAGTAGCAGTATATAGAGCTGAAAATTTAGAGTGTTTTGTAGCTTCAATAGATGTAATGTTTATTATATCACCTTGAGTCTTTTTCAAACTTCTTAAAAGAAGATTTGACAATACAATAGGAGCTGTAAGATTTACATCAATCAACTCTTTTATTTTAGATATATTTATCTCTTCGTGAGGTTGAAATATCCCAACACCTGCGCAATTCACCAATAGATCAATATCATTATTTTTTAATAACTCTTTGACCTCTACCTCTAATGATTTTAGGTCATCTAGTCTTGAATTTAGTTTTATAACTTTATAGCCATTTGACTCTAGCTTATTTGATATCGCTTCACCAATACCACTACTGTATCCTGTGACTATTGCATTCATTTTACAATATCTTTTTTTGTTTTTAATCGTATATAAAATATAATTCCAATAGCTAATAAAAGTAAAATAGAGATAACTATTATTTTTAAGTATTCAGATATCAACTCTTGATTATGTCCTATAAAGTACCCTAATAATGTAAGGATAATCACCCATATTCCAGCACCCAAACTTGTATACAAAGAAAATTTCCATAGATTCATACGCGCAAGTCCTGCAGGTAAAGAGATATATTGTCTCACTGCTGGAATAAGTCTCCCACTAAATGTAGAGATATGACCATGTTTTGCAAAAAAGTTTTCCATTTTTTCTAGAGTTTCCTCTTTTATCAATACATACTTACCATATTTAGACAAAAATGCTCTTCCATACTTCACTGCTAAAAAGTAGTTAAAAACTGCACCAGCTAAACTCCCAGCAATTCCAGAAAATATTGCTATAAAAATATTCATATCTCCTTTTGCAGCTAAGTAACCAGCAGGTACCATCACAACTTCACTAGGAAAAGGGAAAAAAGAACTCTCCAAAAACATCATAATAAAAATACCAATATAACCTAAGTCACTAACAGTATTTACAATAAAATCAACTATCTCATGTAACATATTATTTTATAAATCTCCAGTTTTTTATATTTCATCTTTTAAAAATAGATTCTATCTTAAAACTATTAAAAGCATTGTTAATGATAAAACCACTATTAATACCAAATCAATTTAGAATATCTATAGTGATAATTTTATAGTAAATTTTGCACCATTTTTAATATTTTTTGCTGTTATTGTACCTTTTAAATGTTTCTCTATTATCTCTTTACACATATACAATCCCAAACCTGTTCCTTGGCTTTGGTGTTTTGTTGTAAAATATGGATCAAAAATTTGAGATAATATCTCCTTATCTATTCCACCACCATTATCACTAATACTAATTTTTACAAAGTTTTTCTCTTTTATTATATCTAGTTTAATATATCTATTTTCAATATCATTTTCAATCAATATATCTTTTGAATTATTAATTAAGTTTATAATCACTTGAGATAATTCACCAATTACTATTGTTAATTTTATAGGTTCTATATCATCACAATTGTCTATTAAATTTATATAATTATTTTTTAATGATGCTTCAGTTATTTTAATAGCTGATTTTAATCTATCTTGTAAAATTACTTCTTTTAACTCTTTTTTCTCTTTTATATAATCCCTAAAAGTATCAATAATATTAGATAAGTATTCTGTTTGATTTATAATACCATCTGTATAATTTTTAAACTCTTTATCTCCTAGAAATCCCATACTTTGTTCTAGTTGCATTCCACTTGCACTTGTACTAATTATACTTAAAGGTTGCCTCCATTGATGTGCTATATTTCCAATCATCTCACCCATTTGTGCATTTTTTGATTGTTCTATAATTAAATTTTCTTGTTTTCTTTGTGTATCTTTAAATTGTACCAATTCATCCGCATATCTTTTTATTGTTTTATCTATCTCCAAAGAAACCAGAATAGCTATAACAATAACAATCAAAGAAAATAACATAACCAATATAATGGTTCTATATATTATTTTATTTGTATGAAGATTAAACTCTTTTTCTGCTTGAACTATCTGATTTTCTATATCATCAAAATAAAAGCCACTAGCTATAATCCAATTCCAATCTTTTTGTAAATAAAAATATGACATTTTTAAATGCTTAGTTTTGAAGTTAGGTTTTTTGTACCAATATTTTATAAAACACTCACCATTTTCTCTAAGTCCTTTTAGGTATTTTTCTCTATACAACTCACCTTGACTATCACTCTTATATGAATCTATAGATTTACCAATTACATCTTTTCTATTAGGATTTAATAATACAGTAGCAAAATCTTTACCACCATTTATATTGTGTAAATCCAATATAAAAAGGTATCTATTTTTATTTATTTTTAAATTCAAAAACCTATCAATCACATATCTTTGAATCTCTTTTTCAACTATATCAAGATATTCACCTGTACCAATAATCATATTTAAAGGTTCAAACTTACTAATACAAACAATTTTAGGGTACTCTATATTTTTATTATCAGGTTTTGTAAAATAAATTTTAGTAAAACCTATTTTATTACTTGACAATACCTTATCATATAATTGAACAAGGTTTTGCCCCCTTTGTATCTTTGAAAGTAGTCATATCTTTATTTATAAAATCATCTCTTGCATGGCCAATAATGATATTGTCATCAGCACCATATGTAAAAAAATACCCTCTATTCCCATTAAATTTCATCGCACTTAAATGTTCAGAAATTCTTTTTTTTATTTCACTATCTGGGATTTTACCTTTTTGCTTATCATAAATATATTGAGCTACTTTTAGTGATGTTTTTATTCTTTCTTTTAAAAATAGTCTTAATTTATTTTCAATTTTTGTTATTTGAAAGTTTATTGAATTATTAACAAGTTCAACCTGTTTTTTAATAATATTTTTATTCTTTGTTAGATGTTCTATCTTATATTGTTCAATATTTTCATTCATATGTTTTTTATATATCGAAATATTTATATATGTACTAATAGAAGCTATAAATATAATAGATAGTATTACTAATAATATTGGAATCAAAAACCTCTTTGATTTTTCTAGTTTTATATTCTTCATAACTATCCTAATCTATTAATAACTTATATAATTCTGTATATTTTTTATTAATATTATTATATCATATTATACTTATCTTATCCATATAACTCATCTTCATCATATCTTCCATTTGATTATTTGAAGAGTATTCATA
>JAYEJC010000011.1:0-11573 GCA_034660335.1 Campylobacterota bacterium | reverse complement strand
GTGCTCAAAAAAGGGAAATAATGAAGACTAAAATATTAAAGTATTTTTTTACAGTATTAGGTTATTTATTCTTTTTAAACCCTTTAAATGCTATGGATTACAATAAAATGTTAATGGAGAAAAAAATGGAAAATAGTATAAATACTAATAATTTAAAGAGTGCGTATTTTGCAGGTGGTTGTTTTTGGGGAGTTGAGTATTACTTTGAAAAACTTGAAGGTGTTAATGCAGCGATTAGTGGATATATGGGCGGGAAAGTTAATAACCCTAGTTATAGGGAAGTTTGTTCAGGCACAACTGGTCATATAGAAGTAGTAAAGGTAGATTATGATTCTAGTATTATCTCATTTGAAACACTGGCTAAATTATTTTTTGAGATTCATGACCCTACACAAACAAATGGACAGGGTCCTGATATAGGTAGCCAATACCTAAGTGCTATTTTTTATAATAACGAAGAGGAGAAACAGACCTCAAAAGAGTTAATTGAAATATTAGAATCAAAAGGTTATAAAATAGCTACAAAGCTGATATCTACTCATAATACTCCATTTTTTGAAGCTGAAGATTATCATCAAGATTATTACTTTGTCCACAATAAGACACCTTATTGTCATAGCTACATAAAAAGATTTTAATTACAAACTAGTCTTTGTACTTTTTTTCCATTATTACAGTTAATAGTGCAAGCAAAAGTACTGTAATAATTATAATGGAAAAGCTAAAAATTTCATTTTGTAGTGTATTCATGGTAGTTATATAATATCTTTTAGTTGTATGTAACTATTTAAAATAGAGGCATTTATATAGTATATATCTACAGTATCTTGTAGTATAAAAAGATGCTCTTTCCACTCAACTAAATCTTGGATAATAGCAACTATAAATTTTGATATGATTTTTTGTCTTTTTAAGCAACTAAAATCTGTATTATTTAATAACTCAATCAATGCTTCTAGTACAGTTGACAACTCTTCAAACTCTGAAAAAGTATATAAAAATCTATGGTATTTTTCTAATAAAAACACTATGTCAGGTACCTTATCTTCTAAATTATCTTCAAATAATATTTTAGCAACTAAATTATCAAGCATCTCTTCTAGCTCTTCTAGCTCTTCTGTATCGATATATTCATCTTTGTAAGATTCTAAAAACTCCTCTGCTGATACTTTTTTATGAGTTTCATTGAATTTTGACATTAATTCTTTATCGTGTTCAACTTCACCTGTTATCTCCTCATCATCAAAATCAAAAAAGTCATCATCTTGTGACTCCTCTTCTTCATCAAAATCCATAAATAGGTCATCATCAGTATTCTCAATCTTATTAGGGTTATTTTTAAAATACTTATCCAAGCAAAGCTCAATCTCTTTATAATCATATGGTTTGTAAATATAATTATAAATAGCTAGTTTTAAAGCTTCATATCTATATTTTTTATCATACAAAGTAGTAACTGCCACTACTTTCAAATCTTCTTTTTTAAGACTATTTATCTTTTTTAATAAATCAATTCCATCAAATTTATTCGATGAGATATCTATATATGCAATATCAATGTCATTATTGTTAAGAATATCTATAGCCTCTACTGTATCAGATGTTTCGAAATAGTTATATTTTATACCATTATTATCAAAGTATTTTTGAGTATCTTGTCTTATTACTGCATTATTAAAGTATGAACTATCTAATAAAAGTATATTCATAAAATCCTAGCTTACCATCTCTAGGTTTTCAAAAAATCTTTTATTAAATTCATCATCAACAGTTATTATTTTTTCTTGTTTTATACAAAATAATAGTTGCATAATAGTTGGATGTATATCATTAGTATTTATAACTATCTCATCTACCTCACTAGATAAGCTTAATAACTCATCTTTGCTATCATAACCTATCTCTTCATCTATATAAAGTTTGTTATCTTCTATTCTCATAATATTTACCTTTTATCTTATTCTTAGAACTCTTTTAACTGCCGTTACAACCTTCGTACTTGTAAATGGTTTTGTTATCCATCCTGTCAGTCCTACAGATTTACCTTTTGCTTTCATCTCATTTGAACTCTCAGTTGTTAAAGCTAAAACTGGTTTTATTTTTGTTGCTGGAAATGTTTTTAAAAATTGTGCTAAATCAAGACCATTCATCTCTGGCATATTTATATCTGTTAAACACAAATCATAGTTAAAACCATTTTTAACATCCTCTACAAACTCTAAAGGATTTGTATATGACCTTTTCTCTATTGCACCACTATCAATTAAATCTTCCATTGCCATATCTAAAGATAGATGTACTGTTTGTGAGTCATCTACTACTACTACCATTTTTGCCATTATCTATTCCCCCTCTATTTTATTTATTATATGTGTACTAAGTTCATCATAATCTATAGCACCTCTTGCCTTTGGTTCACTTTTACAAAGTGGTATACCATCTATAAATGCTTTAGCTAATTTTATATCTTTTCTTATACTTGGTAAAACTCTATCTTCACCTATATCTATTTTTAATTTTTCAAGAATCTCTTGATGCTCTTTCAAACTTTTATTATACATAGTAGGTACTACACCTAATAACTCTATATCAGATTTAACACTTATACTATTCTTGTAAAATATTCTTAAAAACTGTAACACACCAACTAAACTAAGATACTCACACTGCATAGGGATAAGTGCATAATCACTTACTTTTAATGCATTCTTAAGTAAAACATCAGATGTTGGTGGAGTATCAATAATACAGAAATCATAGCTTTTTTTTGTTTTGATTTTTCTAAAAATTCTTTTTAATTTTGCAGATTCACTGGCAAGTTCTGAAATATCAAAATTTACATGAGCAGGGATAAATTCAAGAGTTGGAATAGCTGTACTTTTTACACCATTTTTATAAAACTTACCCATTTTTAACATATCATGAATACCAACAGTAAAATGACTACTAACTCCTAATCCTATTTGAAGATGCCCTTGTGTATCAAGATCAATTAATAATACCTCATAACCTTTTGAAGCTATATTAACTGCTAAATTTACTGATGTAGTAGTTTTTCCCACTCCACCTTTTCTATTTGTAACTAATATCGTTTTCAAAATTATTCTCCTATAACTTTTGATAAATCAAAGACTTACCAATTCTTCTTGTATGAAATAAAGAGCTAATACGACTCATTTTATCTGCATGTCCCAAGAAGATACAACCATCTTTATTCAACATATCATAAAAAGTAACACCAACTTCACGTCTACTTTCATCATCAAAATATATAAGCATATTTCGTGAAAAGATTATATCAAACTTACCTAAAGCACGAACTTGATTTTTGTTCATTATATTTACTACTTTAAAATTTACGGCATTTCTAATCATATTTGCAATATTAAACTCACCATCTTTTGTAGTAAAATAATCTTTTAAAAGATGATTAGGAATAAACTGTATACTTCTTTTTCCATATACTCCAGCTTTCGCTTTTTCTATAACACTGTTATCTATATCAATTGCTACTAACTCAATATCTCTTGAAGCTAAAATATTAGCTTCATCAAGTAAATTTAGTGCTATTGTATATGGCTCTTCACCGCTTGATGATGGTGCACAAAGTATTCTAATCGTTTCATTTTTTGCTTTTTCTTTATCCATTTTTGGTAAAACAATATTTATTAATGATTCAAATTGATGCTTCTCTCTATAAAAATATGTTTCATTTACTGTTATTAGATTTATCACATCTTGAATAAAAGCTTGGTTATTCCCAAATCTAAGTGTATGAAAAAACTGTCTAAAAGTTTCATACCCATTTTTTTTCAGATAAGGTGATAGTTTTTTTACAAAAGATTCCTCTTTTTTATCATCTATAAAAATACCAGTTTTTCTATATAAAAAATCTCTGACTTTTATAAAATCCTTATAGTTTATCATAAAAACAACCTACCCTTTTATCTTATCTATAGCAATGCCAATACCAAATGCTGCATAAGGCTGATCTAAAAACTTATCTTTTATATCTTCAAGAAGATCTATATCCTTAATCTCACCAATCTCACCTAAATAATCAACAGCAGCCATAAGTACATTTATATCATTTTCATCTTCTATAAGTTCAATTAGCATATCTCTTGAGTCTTCATACTTCACATCACCCAAAATATTTACTGCAAATATTCTTATATCTCTATCAGGGCTATCTAAAAGATTTTGAATAAATTGTTTTGCATCTTCACCATAATCTTGTAAAAAAGTGATAGCTTTATTTCTTAAATATGCATTATTTGATTGTAGAAGTTTAAAAATAATATTATAATCATCTTCTCTTTTAGGTCTTTTGCCAAAGTTTGCAAAACTATGATCTATTAAATAGTGATCCTTATTATTATTTTCACCATACATAGCAAGTAATATATCTAGTACATAACTTATCTCTTGATGACCTAAAATATAATTTAGTGCATCAAGCCTAGAGCTTTCATCTTCGTTTTTATCTTCAAAAACTTTTTGAGCTTCGATAAATGTTCTAAACACTCTACTCTTAAACTCTTTCTCGCTTTTTACAAATGCCATTAACTTCTCCCAAACTTTAAAATCTCATCAATTATTTTTGGAAAAGGCAACACTTTTACTGTACCACCTTTTTCAAAAGCAACTCTTGGCATACCATATATTGTAGCAGTCTCTTCAGATTCTGCTATTGTATATGCACCTTTATTTTTAAGATTTACCATACCATCTGCTCCATCATCGCCTATCCCTGTAAGCTCTATTGCTAAAACATCTGAACCTTTAAAAATATCTACAGCTGAAAAAAACATCTCATCAATTGATGGTACAAAAAATCTTTTATTTGTATTTGCACCTAATTTTACACTTACTAATCCTGAAGCTTTTTTTGTAAAAAGCATATGATTCCCCCCACGACCTATTATGATTTTACCAGGGGTAAGGGGCTCATTGCTTTTTGCTTCTAAGACATTTAAGTTACTTATCTTATCTAGTCTATTAGCAAACTTATTTGTAAATGCTTCTGGCATATGCTGAACTACACATATAGGATATGGATAATCTGCAGGTACACTTGTAGCTATTTGCTCAATTAGTCCAGGTCCACCTGTAGATGAACCAACCAATACAACTTTTTTTGCTTTAACAGTACGACTTACAACTTTTTTCTCTGGCTTTTTACCTAGTCCAGCTTTTGTAGTATTTCCAGCTTTTCTTATTAAAAGTCTACTTTTTGATAAATTTGAAGCTACTGTTACTTTAGAGATAATCTCATCACCTGATTCTTTTACTTTTAAAGTAATAGTCCCAGGCTTTCCTACAAAATCAACTGCTCCATAATCTAAAGCTTCAAAAGTGATATCTGCATCCCCTTGAGTAAGTGAACTTACCATAACTATAGGTGTTGGCTTTTGTTTCATTATTAATTTTACTGCACTAAGTCCATCCATGACAGGCATATTTATATCCATAGTGATTGCATCAAAAGAGTTATCTAATACTTTCTCTAATGATTCAGCACCATTTTTAGCTGTATCTATCTCAAAACCTGCACCCTCCAAAAGCTTTGATAACTCTCTTCTTATAAGTGCAGAATCATCTACTATTAAAACTTTTTTTGCCATTTCAATACTTTTTATATATGTATATCATTAATAATAGTTGCTATTTTTCCATCTTCTAGCTCTATTGCGCAATCAAACTGAACAATTTCACCCTCTTCTACCTGGCTTAGTTTTTGTTTTTGTTCCTCTTTAATTGATATGATATCAATAACATCATCTACAAGTATATTTACTGTTTCACCATTATTTGCATTAAAAGCTACAATTCTTTGAATTGAGTTTGTCCATAAATCTATATCCTTATTGAGTGATTCAAGATTGTTTATCACCACATCATAATGGTTGTGGATCTCAGTTCTTATTATACTTATCGCTTTTTCTTTATCTGTTAGTGCAGCTTCTAAAACAGTTTTTCCTTTTTCGTGAAGATGTTTATGATGAGGATTTATCTCCCTTTTGATCTTATCCATAAAAGTATCATCACATTTTAAACATGTCAAAATATCATCAAGCCAGTGACCTAAAGGACAAGCGTGTGGGTCAAGTGTTTTTGTAAAATCTTTATCTTGATTTACAGATTCTTCTAACTCTTTTACCCAGTCTGTATGACTTTGCTTAATCTCTGCAATAAACTCTTGAAGCTCCTCCCCCATCTCTTTGTAGTGCATCATTTTTCTTAAGCTTACTACTGTACCTATATGACCTCTTATATTCATAACACCAAGAATATACTCAGCAACTTCAGGTATCTCTGTTATATCTTTTGGTCTTAAAATCTCTATAATTGATTCAACATTTATTGCAAAATACTTCTCTTTTACTACTAATAATAAATATTCCATCTTCTATCCTTGTTGTAATTCATCTGCAGATACTGCTAAATCTTCAATAAACTCACCCATCTCTTGGATTGTTTCAGTTATTAAATTTGCTGCATGTTTTGATTCTTCTGTGTTTTGCAAAGATTGTTTAGCAGCCCCTTGTATTTGTGTACTTGCTGTTAATGCTTCCTCCAATGAAGCCCTATTTTTTTCATTTGATATTTTAAAGTTATTAAATGCTTTAACAATATTTTCTACATTTGATATAGCTTGTGCTACTTCACCTTTAAGAGAGCTTACTGTTATTAATTCATTCTCTTGATTATTCATAGTAGTAGTCCAAATAAGATCGATATTTTCTATCTCTTCATCAAGATTATCCATTACATCTTGAACTTTATCCATATTGTTTCCAGCATCTTGAGCTAAGCTTCTAATATCTCCACTTACTACAGCAAACCCTTTACCACTCTCCCCTGTTCTTGCAGCCTCAACACTACCACTTACAGCTAACATAGTTGTTTGAGCATTTGTATTAACAATTTTTATTAATGTTTTATTGATTTTTTTAGCTTCTTTATCTACTAGTTTCATCTGTGTACTTGTAGTCTTTCCATCTTTAACACTTGATGTTATGAAATCATGAGTAGATTGAATATCTGTTTCAACATCTCTTATAAATGTTGCTGTCTTTTCTAAATACTCAATAACTTCCATTGCATTTTCAAGTAGTTCATTTTGAAGATCTAAAGACTCTTCTGCTAATACTTGATTTGTAGATGCTTCATCTACTGCTATTTGAGCTGCTGATTCTATTTGCTCTAGTGCTGTTACACTTTGTACCATAGATTTTTGTATCTCCTCAACTACACTTATTAGCTCTTCAGCTGCTGTTGAAATCTCTTCTGCGTCTTTTGCTGCATCTGTTGAGTTTTTCAACTCCTCAGCAACTTCACTTAATCCACTTGTAGCTTCTTCTGCTTCATGTAGAGCATTTACTTGCATCTCAATTGAGTTAGTAATTTGTGCAACAGCACTAGCACTCTCTTCAGCTGCTGTTGCGATTGATTCGCTTCCTTTATTAAAAGATTTTGCTTTAGATGCAAGAATCTCAAACTTTTTTGCACTCTCTATTGCAATATCTATTGATGCTTGAATACTTTTCATAGATCCTTGAATATTATTTGTTATTGTTTCGCCTAGATTTGATGAATCAATAATAAACTTTGCAACAACTTGAATATTGTTCTCAACTTTCTCTATAGACTCTTGAATAGTACTGACAACTTCTCGTATCACATCTGCATATTTTGTAGATACTGCTGCTAGTTCTCTTGTTTCTGCTGCAACAACTGCGAAACCTTTCCCTTGCTCCTTTGCTTTTGCTGCTTCTATTGCTGCATTTAAAGCTAAAAGATTTGTTTGGTCTGATATTTTTGCTATTAATCCTACTGCTTGACCAATATTATCACTGGCTTTTTTCATATCTGCGCTTTTCACTTGTACATTTGTTACTGCATCAGAAGCATGCTTCATTCTTTTTGCAGTTTCAATAACTTTTTCTCCACCATCTTTAACAGCAATTTTTGTTGAGTTTGAAAGAGATACTGATTCGTTTAGCTCTCTCATTGTTCTTTGAATAGAGTCATTAAGTTCTGTTACCACTTTTAAACTTTGCTCACTAGCTCCTGCATTTTGTTCAGATGCAGCTGCTATTTGCTCCATGGCACTTTTTAACTCTTCAACTGCACTAACACTCTCTTGAGCTTTTCCTAATATCTCGCTAGATAAACTATCTATTGATTCTGATATTTGTTGTTGTTTTGCCATTGTTCTATTTTTTCTTTTATTTACATCACCTCTTCTTGAATTTGATGATGTTGGTTTAATTGATGAATTATTATTTTCTACGAAAGCCATTATTTTTTCTCCTTAATATTTATTAATTTAATTGGATTGATTACAAAAAGAACTTCACCATTTCCCAATAGTGATGTACCTGAGATAAACGGATGATTTTTGAAGTTTGTAGATAAAGGTTTTTGGATAATATCTAACTGATTTACAAACTCATTTACTATAAACCCAAATTTACTTCCATCTGCTTCTATTATAAGTAATGAGAAGCTTTCTTGTTCTTGAATATCTTTTGATAATAAATTATAATTAAAAACTAAAGGTATTAAACTTCCTCTTAGTTTTAACATAGGTTGTTTATTTATATATTCAACCTCATTTGCTGCAACTTGCACTGTTTCACTTATGGTATCCATAGCTAAGGCATAGTTTGAATCTCCTAGCTTTACATGAAATACATTTGTTAGAGCAACACTCATTGGTAACTCTAAAGTAAGTTTAGTTCCAACCCCTACTTCACTTTGTAAAGATATCTTTCCACCAACATCATCAATTGATTGTCTTACAACATCCATACCAACTCCACGACCAGATAGTTCACTAATCTTTTCCATAGTTGAAACCCCTGGATGAAATACTAAAAGTAACTTCTCTTCATGACTCATAGTATCTAACTCATCTGGATTTACCATCTTCTTCTCTAAAGATCTTTGAACAACTTTATCTACATCGATTCCTCTACCATCATCCTCTATAGTTACATAAACTTTATCACCAACAGAGTTTGCAGATATTGTTATATGCCCCTCTTTTGATTTGCCATTTTCAACTCTCTCTTCTGGAGTTTCTATTCCATGGTCAAGTGAATTTCTAATAATATGGATAAGTGGATCTGCTAATTTCTCTATGATAGTTTTATCTAGCTTTGTATCTCCACCTTTTTCACTATATTCTATCTTTTTACCCAAAGACTTAGATATATCACGGACAAGTTTTGGATATCTATCAAAAATAAAAGATAACGATAATAATCTCATCTCCATCACCTTCTCTTGTAGTGCTGTTGTTACTCTATTTATCTCATCATATCTAGCTTGAAGATCTCTTTTGCTTGATTCTACATTATCAACTGTTAATGCATCAGCTATATATGGTAAAGAATTTTTAATAACAAGCATCTCACCTACAGTATCCATCATAGCATCTATATCAGATAACTCTATCTTAACAGTTTTTGCCATCTGTTTAGAGGCTTTTGCTTTTGATTCCTCTTTTTTTGGTTGTTTTTGTTTTATTGGTTCAGGTTTTTTCTCTTGTTTGGAGCTATCTTCTACTGTAGAGGTAGTTATATCTTCTTTAGGTGATTCATCTTTTATTGATTCTTCTATCTTTTGAACCTCTGGTTCTATTTTAATATCAAATAAATTTATGATTTTTTCAATAATCTCTTGTAGACACTCTTTAGATTCACAATTTTCTACGCCAAAATCCTGATTTAGATTTATTTGAACTGTTTTTAAAGTCTCTTTTACTTGAAGAACGACATTTTCATTATCTACATTTTTTAGTATATCTTGTTGTTGATCTATTATATCAGCTAAAACAGATTTTTCTATATCTGATAACTCAACTGTTTCAATAATGTTTTCAGTCACCTCTTCTGTTAAATTTTCTAACTCTTCACTTGTTGTATCTTCATCACACTCATCATCGATATCAAGATTTATAAAACTAAATATATAATCTAACATAGCTGATTTAGTATCATCATCTATAGTGCTATTTGAGATAATATAATTTAGTCTATCAAATATAAAACCTTGTAGCGATTTTGGATTTACTATATTTGATACTGCATCTAGTGAACTTTGAAGTGATTCAAAACTTTTAGTTGATGAGATATTTTTTAGATCTTCAATAAAATCAATTATTGAATCATTTGTTTGAGGCTCTAAATCACTATTTAATAAACTTTTTAATGTTAGTGGATAGATAGTAACTTCATCTAAAAAGTTATAAAAAGCATCTTCAAGTAGCTCCTGATTTGAATAAACTATAGCAACTATTCTTGTACCCCAATCAAGTGGTTCTTTTATAATCTCTTCACAACTACTATTTACTTGTGTAAATAAAGAGATAATATTCTCATTCTCAAGTAAAAACATCGCATAAAATGGATCATTTCCAATCATTAATGTATCTGTACCTAAATCTAAATCAACTATATAATAATTCATCTCATCAAAAAATTGTTTTGTTATTGGTTCAGGTTCTAATGCAACAGCTGAAAAATCAATTGAACTAAAATCATTTTTAAAGAAACTTCCAAAAGGTGGAATCTCACTATCCTCTATGGTTAGCTCTGTTTCAATCCCCTCTACAACCTCCTCTTTTACTTGAAGTATCTCCTCTCTTAGTTTTTTAAACTCATCAATTCTATCTTCATCGATTGTAGATATCTCTCCACTCTCCTCTGTTGCATCAACTAGTTCTGTTACTTCATCAAACATATCATATAGAGCTTCAAGAAGGGCTGTGCTATATTCTATCTTGTCATTTCTATATGCATCAAGTAGATCTTCTGCTATATGTGTAGACTCTTTTACTGCATCAAATCCAGCTAAACCTGAACTACCTTTTAGTGTATGTGCAGCACGAAAAAGTGCATTTACCGTATCTTTATCACCATCTTCTAAACTTTCAAGGTTTTTATCTAAATAAAGAAGGTTTTCTCTAGCTTCTGCTAAAAATTGTTCTAATATAGGATTCATATATTTTCTCCTAACCTAAATTTTGTTTTTATTTGCAGTTAAAAATCTAATACTAGCTATTAGTTCATCACTACTTACTGGTTTTACTTGATAAAAATTTGCACCAGCTTCATAAGCCATAGTTCTATCATTTTTTTCTGATTCTGTTGAGATCATTATTATCATCGTCCCATATCCACTTTGTTCTCGGAATCTTTTGGTAAATGAATAGCCATCTAGAATTGGCATATTTATATCAACCAAACATATATCATAGTTTTCTTCATTTGTTTTCTCTAAAGCTTCCATACCATTTTCTGCTTCATCTAGCTCATATCCTGCATTTTGCAAAATCTGCTTATGATACAATCTAACTGTAACAGAGTCATCAACAATTAAAATTTTTCCCATAGTCACCTCTTTTTTAGAATTACAAGAGCAATCATATTTAAAAAATGTGTCAAAATAGTGACAATTAAATATATTTTACAATTCTTCTACCCTAATTAATTAATACCAAATCAATAAAACAGCCATAAACCGCTATAATTAGGTATATCAAAGAGAAAAATAGCACT
>JAYEJC010000010.1:0-11603 GCA_034660335.1 Campylobacterota bacterium | reverse complement strand
ATATTTTATCATGTCAATATGCTCAATACCTTTTTCACCATCAAAAAGTGCCGTTACCTCATAATCTTTAAATATCAAGAAATTTTCTATGGTAGTATTTAATTGTATATCATCTTCTAAAAGTAGTATATTCATATCTCTTCTAACTTTTCTATTAATTCATTTATTATATTTATTGAGTCTTCATTTTCAACCCACCATTGAAATATCAAACTGTGACTCATATCAAATTTTATTATTTTATTTAATTCATCTAAAATATCATAAGTTGTCTGATACTCTTTTGAGAGGTAGTCTATATTTTCTGTAATGTTATCTCTTAATCTTAAAACTTTATTTTTTATTTTCATAGAAGTATTATATAGAAGATTTGTCAGATGAATGTAATATTTTAAAATTATATAAAAAAAGAGAGACTATCGATAAATATGATAGTCTCTCTTTGTAAGGTGTATGATTTAGGTATGTAAGTTAAATTACATCCCCATACCAGGCATACCGCCCATTCCTCCACCCATATCAGGCATAGGAGGTAGAGGTGTTTTTTCCTCTTTTATATCAGATACAGTTGCTTCTGTTGTAAGAAGTAAGCTTGCTACTGATACTGCATTTTGCATCGCTACTCTCTCAACTTTTGCAGGATCTACAATACCAGCTTTATACATATCTACATAGTTTCCAGTTGCAGCATCAAAACCTATATTTGCATCTGTTGATTTAGCGATCTCATTTACAACAACACCAGCATCAAAACCAGCATTTGAGGCTATTTGTTTCATAGGTGCAGTTACAGCTCTTATGATGATATCTGCTCCAATTTGCTCATCACCCTCAAGATTATGAGATACTTTAGTTGCAGCTTTAATAAGTGCAGCTCCACCACCTATTACAATACCCTCTTCAACAGCAGCTCGTGTAGCACTAAGTGCATCATCAACTCTATCTTTTTTCTCTTTCATCTCTGTTTCAGTAGCAGCTCCTACTTTGATAACTGCAACTCCACCTGAAAGTTTAGCAAGTCTCTCTTGAGCTTTCTCTTTATCATATTCACTAGAAGTATTTTGAATCTCATTTCTTATTTGTCCAACTCTAGCTTCAACAGCAGCTTTATCACCAGCTCCATTAACTATAGTTGAATTATCTTTATCAATAAGTACTTTTCCAGCAGTTCCTAGTACTTCCATACCAGCACCCTCAAGTGTCATACCCATCTCTTCAGATACAACAGTAGCACCTGTCAAAATTGCGATATCTTGAAGCATAGCTTTTCTTCTATCACCAAAACCTGGTGCTTTTACTGCAGCTATATTTAAATTTCCTCTGATTCTATTTACAACTAGTGTAGATAGTGCTTCACCATCAATATCTTCAGCTATTATAAGTAGTGGTCTTCCTGTTTGATTCACTGCTTCAAGAATTGGTAACATATCTTTTAAAGATGATATTTTTTTATCAGAAAGTAAAATAAATGGAGCTTCTAATTCAGCTGTCATTTTCTCTACATTAGTAACAAAATATGGAGATAAATATCCTCTATCAAACTGCATACCCTCAACTACATCAAGTTCATCATTGATACCTTTTGCTTCTTCAACAGTGATAACACCATCTTTTCCTACTTTATCCATAGCTTCAGCGATCATATCACCAATAGCAGTATCAGAGTTTGCAGATATTGTAGCTACTTGAGCAATTTGCTCTTTTGTATCAACTATTTTAGACATAGATTTAATCTCAGCTAAAATTGAATCACAAGCTTTATCCATACCTCTTTTGATTTGAACTGGATTTGCTCCAGCAGTTACATTTCTAAGACCCTCTCTAAAGATCGATTCTGCTAAAACAGTTGCAGTAGTTGTACCATCTCCTGCTTCATCATTTGTCTTACTAGCTACCTCTTTTACAAGTTGAGCTCCCATATTTTCTAATGTATCAGATAGTTCAATCTCTCTTGCAACACTTACACCATCTTTTGTGATCACAGGTGAACCAAAAGATTTTTGTAAAAGTACATTTCTCCCTCTTGGTCCCATTGTAACTTTAACTGCATCTGCTAGTTGTTTTACACCACTGTATAGTTTGTTTCTTGCATCATCACTAAAATATATCTCTTTTGCCATTATTTTATTCCTTTTTCTCATAACAATTTATTTCACTTCGTTCAATACAATTGATACGAAGCAAAGCTTCTAATTCACACCTGCCTTTTTTTGTATATCCTTGATATACACAAAAAGCCTAAATTTACTAAAAAAGAGAAATAATTCTCTTTTTATTTACGCAAATTTACCTAAAATTTCACTTGTTTCCATCACTAAATAGTCTGTTCCCTCTAATGTTACAGTTGCTACTCTTGCAAATTTTGTATACACTACAGTTTCACCTACATTTACATGTTTTACATCTGGACCAACTGCTATAACTTCTGCTTGTGTTGGTTTTTCTTGAGATGCGTTATCTGGTATGATTATACCACTTGCTGTTTTTGTTACAGGCTCTTCTACTTTTACAAGTACTCTATCACCTAATGGTTGAAAATTCATATATATTCCTTTTGTTTATTGTATTATGAGTCTATTATACTCAAGTTATTAAAATATTTTAGCACTCAATTATTTTGAGTGCTAGAATTGTATAAAATTTTTTGTTTTTTGTCAAGTCTTTTTTATATATGTCTATATAAATATTTTGAAAGTAAGTTTTTAAGATTTTTATTTAGTTTTGGCTCAAAGTTTAGTAGTTGTTCTTCGCAATCTTTTGCCAAATCATTAGCACTTTTTATAGCATCATCTAAACCAAGTAGATTAACAAAAGAGTTTTTAGCACTATCATTTGAGGTTGTTTTTCCAGCTTGTTCATCTGTTTTTGTTTCATCAATAATATCATCTTGTATTTGGAAAAGAAGTCCAATGTTGATACCAAATTTATAAAGTGAATTTTGTGTATTAGTAGGCATATTTGCAATAATAGCACCCATTTTTAAACTAGCTGCTATAAGGTTTGCTGTTTTGTGTATATGTAGGAATTTTAATTGTTCTAGTTCTAATTTTTTGTTTTCAAAATAACAATCAATAGCCTGACCAATAATCATCCCATCAATTCCACCATCACTACTCAAAACTTTTATAAGGTCAATTTTCACATCACTACTTAATGGAGCATTTGCTATAAGATTGAAACTATGAGTATTAAGTGCATCACCAACTAATATAGCAGTCACTTCATCAAATGATTTATGTAAAGTAGGGTGACCTCGTCTTAAGTCAGCATTATCCATACTAGGTAGGTCATCATGAATGAGTGAATAAGTATGCAAAAACTCTATAGCTAAAGCCACAGGTAGTGCATTTTTTAAAATAAGTGGCTCTATTGCATCTATAATTGAGAGTAAAAGCATAGGTCTAAATCTTTTACCACCAGCTTTTAGCATATCTTGTAGTGCATCTTCAAAAGTAGGGTGAAAACTTTTTGATTGTGGTAAGTTATCTAAAAGATAAGTTTCAAAATATTCTAATAATTTATTGTTTTGCAAAGGGGTTCATCCCACCCATCATATTCATAGCCATAGCTTTTTTATTGTCATCAGCTTGTTTAATCACATCATTCATAGCACTTATTAAAAGTATTTGTAATGAATCTTTATCTTCTAAAAGTGAATCATCTATCATTAAATCAGTCACTTCTGAGTTTCCATTTATTGATAATTCAATCATTCCACCACCAACTTTTGATGTAAATGATTGACTTGCACCATCCTCTTTTGCTTTGGCAGCCATCTCTTGTACTTGACCCATCATATCATTTAGGTTAATTTTGCTTAAATCCATACCATCAAACATTATTTATCACTTCCTATTAATTCATTTGTAATCTCAGTTATATCGTTGTTTTCATCTACATGAACTACAATTGGTTTATAACTTTCTAATTCGTCGCTATTATATGAAGCATAAGCGATAACAATTATTTTATCACCAATCTCTACTTTTCTAGCAGCTGCTCCATTGAGACACATATCTTTTGAACCCGCTTCACCTTTGATTACATAAGTTGAAAAACGCTCACCATTGTTTATATTTACTATCTCAACTTTTTGACCAACTCTAAGAGATGAAGCTATTAAAAGCTCCTCATCTATTGTAATAGAACCAACATAGTTAAGATTTGCATCTGTAACTGTTGCTCTATGAATTTTACTGTATAACATATCAAATGTCATCTATTAGTCCCTTTTTATTAGCTTAATGCCTGAGCTTCTCCCCAGAATTGCTCAGGGATGATATACTCATCTACAGGTTTCCCACCTATTATATGTTCATCGATAATTCTATCTATTTTCTCTTTTGTAAGCTGTACATACATATGATGACCAGGTTCTACCATCATCACTGGACCCATTTGGCATCTTCCTAAACAGCTAGTTCTTATTGGTTGTACTGGACCCATTAGTCCTTTTTCCATTAGCTTTTGTGCCATATGGTTAAATAAGTCTCTTGATGTTTCACTTACACATGATGGTTTAGGCATACCTGGTGGTGAACTTTGTTCACATTTAAATATATAAAATGTTGGTTGCGGTATTGTTGGCATTTCCATTTATTATCCTTGAATTTTTATTTGGAATTTTATCCAAGATAAGTTAAAACTATCTAAAAACAATATTTTAGTAGTCCTCCCCATCTGTGTGCATTTTCTTCTCAAACTCTATGGTTTGGTTTCTACCTGTATTTTTAGCTACATAAAGGGCTTCATCGGCATATTTTATTGTTTTCCAAAGTGAATCTGCATCGTTTGGATAGTGTGATATACCTATACTTAATGTTTTTGAAAACATTTCTGAATTGCCACTAAAAGTAACATTTTCAAACTCTTTTCTAATGTGTTCAGATATTTCAAATGTTTTTTCCCTATTTGTATTTGTAAGTAAAATCAAAAACTCTTCACCACCATATCGAACGGGCATATCAGAATTTCTAACAGATTCTTTCATAATAAGAGCAAGTTTTTTTATAACAGTATCACCAACATCATGACCATAAGTATCATTAACTTTTTTGAAAAAATCAATATCTATCATTAAAATAGCATGATTGCAATTCTCTTTTACTCTAGTTGCAACATTTGAATCTAGAAGTTCATTTAAAAATCTTCTATTATACAATGTCGTCATAGGGTCTCTTAGTGTTGTTTCTTTTAAAATAGACATTAAAATTTTACTTTCAATTACTGGTTTTGACATCTCAAAATAGTTACTAATTACAGGAATATACTCTTTTATTCTATTTATCTCATCAATAGAAGAGGACTGAATATGTAAAATAAGTGAATAATCTTCATCAATGATATAGTTTAAACAAATATATTGGCTAGATTTTTGTTTACAATTTAAACATATATCATCAAAATCACTTGAATAAACATGTGAAGATGTTCTATATGCTCTACATACATTTACATTTTCATCTAGTTTAACATTTTGTAAATCAACAGAATCAAATACTACAACTCTCTCTTTGTTTTTTACATCTACTTCAAATAATATAAATTGATTTATCTGAAATTTTGATTGTAGTATATGGACAATTCTATTGTATATCACCTCTTTATTTTCATCTAGTTCAATAGTTTTTTTAAATTTGTATATCTCTGATAATTCATTTAGTCTTTTTGCTACAATACCAGCTTCATTTGTTAGTGTAGTATCAACTTTATATGAAAAGTCACCCTTATATGCTTGTGATATTCCATTTTCCAAATCATCAAAGAGTTTGACATATGGTTTTATATAATATGTAGCAACCCATATTGATATAAATAAAATAATAAGAACAATCAATAAAATTTTTGAAGCTATAAGTAGACCTTCAAGCCTTGTTGAACTAACCTCAATATCCATACTAATAGCACCTAAGACCTCACCCTCTTTGGTATTGTGACATTGCATACAGTTTGGTTCTGAGCTTGAGGAAGCTATATATGGAATAGCTATTTTTAATACAACTTTATCAACAGTCTCAATAAGTTTTGTATGTATTTTTGCAGTTTTTACTACATCTTTTTCTATATTTGATGCTCTTGTCTCTCCATAAAGACCATCTCCATATTGTTTTGATACAGAAGATGTTCTAAGTAGATGAAAATTTTCTATATTTTGATTTTTTGCTATATTATCCAAAAATAGAGCTCTATTATCCATAGTACCATTAACCATATGGGCAGTTAATCCATCTCTTACATTTTGAGCAATACTAATAGCTCTTTCTTTTGTTATTTTTATACTAAATGCTTTAAAATTGTAAATAAACACAGCAATACTAACAAAAGAAACAGAGAGTAATATTGCAATAACAATACTTAAAACTTTTTTATTCGTACTCATCCAACACCTTTAAGGTTATATTTTTATCATTGAAAGGTAATTTTTGATCATATATAGTTTGTGATTCCTCATCACCTTTTCCTAATATAAGAATAACACTATTTTTATAATTTTTTGCTTTATTTATTGCTATTTTTATAGCTTCTTTTCTATTTAAATCTATGGTGACATTTGATTTGCTATCAATTCCATCTAAAATATCATTTATAATTAAATCAGGATCTTCAAATCGTGGATTATCACTTGTTATTACAATCTCTTTACAAAAATTACTAGCGATTTTTCCCATAATAGGGCGTTTTAGTTTATCTCTATCTCCACCTGCACCAAAAACACAAATAATATCATTTGTTGCAAAATTATTAAATACCTCTTTCATGCTATCAGGGGTATGTGCAAAATCAACTATAATATATGGATCATTACTTATAAGTTCCATACGACCTGTAACTCCAGCAAAATACTCTACTACATCACATATCTCTTGTAAAGGTTTTTTTGTAAGAAGATTAACCGCACCAACAGCTGCTGTTAGATTGTAAACATTAAAAATCCCTATCATACTTGAGCTAAAGTTTGCTATATTTGAAAAATGCTGCAATGCTACATGTATACCATTTTTTAGGCTATATGCACTCACTTTATAAGTAGCAGGATTATCCAATCCATAAGCATATGTGTTTTTCATTTTAAACTTTATATTTTTATCATCTTTATTTATTAGTTTCATAGTATCGCATTGAAAAAAACTATTTTTTACATCTATATACTCTTCTAAGGTATTGTGATAATCTAGGTGATCATGAGTTATATTTGTATGAATTTTTAGCGCAAAATCAATCCCTTCAATTCTATTTTGAGATATTGCATGAGAGCTAACTTCCATTATAAAGAATTGGCAGTTTTCATTAATTGCTTTTTGTATATGTTCAAAGTTTGTTAGTTGAACAGGTGTTGTTAGGGTATACTTTTCCATTTTTTTATCATTTATAAAAAAACCACGAGTACCTTGAAGAGCTACTTTGTACCCCAAATCCAAAAGTATCGAGTATATAGCTGCAGCTGTTGTTGTTTTTCCATTTGTTCCTGTGATTCCAACTACTTTGATACTTGAAAAATCAAAATAATTGATTAAATCTTCACTTTTTATTATCTCTTTAAATTTATCTTTTAGATTATCTTCCAAAAACTTTTCATTTTGTTTTGAAACTACAAAAGATACTTCACTTGAAGTATCTTTTGTATTGTCACTAAATATTTTATTGTTTTGAACTATTTTCAATATCAGCTGCTCCTAATCTTTCATATAATTTTCCAACTTCTTGATCAAATGCAAAAAATTCATTAAATCCATCAAGATAGTTATATGCTGTTGAGTTAAAGTTGTTATCAATTAGTTTATTTATAAAGTCTATTAGATCATCTTTTGATGTAATCGCTACTTTTGTACTAAACATAATATCTTGATAAGCTTCTTTAAATGAGCCTCTTGATTTGACCAATTCCATAAAGTCTTCATATTCAATTGCATTTAGTGACTCTACATTTGTTGAAGAGATATCTTTTAGTAAGCCAAGCATTTTTTCATTGTCTCCATCATATGCATTGATGATATCTTTTACATAAGTGATAGCTTGATCAAGGTTTACATCTTTTGCAACAATAAAATAATCAAACAAGCTTTGTGCTTTTTCTTCATTTTCATTGCTTAAGTCACAAAATATACAATATAGTTGATACTCAATATTATCTGGTTCAAGTGATAAAACTTGAGAATATACAAAAAGTGCTTTATAATAATCTCTTGCACTAAAATATGAAGCAGCAAGCTTTAAAGACTCCTTTTTTTGTAGTTTATCCATTTAATATCTCATTTTCCATACCTACAGGGACATTTACTATCTCAAGGTTTGGGTGTATTGCAGCTTTTAGTTCTTTTTCAACTATAAATTTCAGTGTACTTCCACTTGCTGCACAGCCTACGCATGCTCCTTGAAGCTGAACATATATTTTCCCATCTTTTATCTGTAGCAGTGCTATTGCACCACCATCTTTTGCTAACATTGGTGCTATTTTTGTTTCTATTATATTTGATACTGGTTGTTGTAAATCTTCATCGCTAAATGGCATATTCATTAAAAAATCCTTTTATTTAATTTTATCTTTTTTTTGTTTTACTAAAAAAATAGATATAGCAGTAACAATTAAAATTACTGCAATAGTTTGAAATATAAATGTAAGTGTAACAGGCTCATTCATTATTAAGCATTAACCACACTATCACATCTTGAACACAATTGTTCCTCTTCTTCTGCTCTAAATTTCCAACATCTTGGACATTTGTGTTCTTGCGCCTTATACACTTCAAAAGTTTTTCCATCAACTTCAAAACTACCTAAGCTTTCACTTTGATTTGTTGATACAATTTTACTAACAACAAACCAATCTTCAGCTATCGTTGAATCAAGAGATAAAATATCTTCACTATTTGTGTATATCACTAACTCTAAAGTTGATTTAATCACTTTTTCTTTATTTAGTTTATCTTTTATCTCTGCAAATTTACTTTTGGCATTTAACAAATGATCTTCGTTAAGGTTTAGTTCAATTTCAGGTAGTTTATATTTAGTCATATCAAAAATTGAATCACAACCATCTGTGATGACTTTAGAAGCGTGTTGTACTAACTCATCCATAGTATATGTTAAAATAGGAGCAAGTGTAGTTAAGAATGCTTTTGCAATCATAGCCATAGCACTTTGAGACGCTACTCTTGCATCAGAATTTTTACCATCACAATACATCTTATCTTTACAAATATCAATATATATGTTTGATAGTTCTGCTACTAAAAAGTGATTTAATCTATTTAATCCTCTACTGTAATCATTTTCTTTAAATGATTCATCTGCCTCTTTAAAGACTTTTTGTGCCTTATCTAAAATCCATAAGTCAGTAGTCGCCATCTTATCTAAAGAGCAAATCTCTTCAAGCTCATGTACATTTCCAAGTAAAATCTTACCTGTATTTCTTATTTTTCTATATTGTTCAGCCATCTGTTTTAAGATACCATCAGATATTTTTAGATCAGATTGATAGTCACTCATAGCAACCCACATTCTTAAAATCTCTCCACCGTATTGTTTTAAAACTTTATCAGGTGCTACTACATTACCTTTTGATTTTGACATCTTTTCACCCTTGGCATCAACAGTAAAACCATGAGTAAGAATAGACTTATAAGGTGCTATTTCACTACTTGCAAGTGAAGTTAAAAGTGAAGATTGGAACCAACCTCTATGTTGATCACTACCTTCTAGATACATATCAGCAGGATATGTTCCAGCATCGTAGTTTCTGCTTCTTAATACAGCATTTTGAGTACTTCCACTATCAAACCAAACATCAAGAATATCCATAGTCTTTTCTAAATCATCAGGATTAAGACCGCTACCAGGATAAAGAAGATCTTTTATCTCCAAATCATACCAAGCATCAGCACCTTTCGTCTCAAAAATCATTGCAATATAGTTTAAAACTTGTTCATCATAAATGATCTCATCTGTTAGTTTATTTCTAAAAAATGCGATAGGAACACCCCAATCTCTTTGTCGTGAGATACACCAATCAGGACGACCCTCTATCATAGTTTTTAATCTATTCTTACCATGCTCTGGATAAAAGTTTACATTTTCAATAGCATCAAGTGCATTTTCTCTTAGTGTTTTATTGTTTTTACCATAAGCTTGATCCATTGAGATAAACCATTGTTTTGTAGCTCTAAAGATAACAGGCTTATGTGTTCTCCAACAGTGTGGATATGAGTGAGTGATATCTACTCTTTTTATAAGTGCATCACCTAGTAATTCAAGTATTGGTTCATTTGCTTTAAATACATTCATATTTAAAAATGTTTGCGGATTTGGAAGTAGGTTTTCTCTTACAATTGTATTATCATACGCACCATTTGCACCAACAGGCATAATAACATCAAGACCATATCTAAGACCAACTTTGTAGTCATCCTCACCATGTCCAGGAGCAGTATGAACAGCACCAGTACCTGCATCCATCATTACATGATCGCCTAGTACGATTTTTGATTTTCTACCATTTAAAGGGTTGATAGCAAAACTATTTTCTAAAGTTTTAGGATCTACATCTTCAACTATAGTTCCTGTTACTACTTCATTTTCTATACAAAAATTATATAGTTTTTTAGCTACTATAAATCCATCTGTTGTTTTTACATATTGCTCTTCACCATTTAATGAAATACCAGTATTAGCAGGTAGTGTCCAAGGTGTTGTTGTCCATATAATTACAGATTCATCTGAGTTTTCTAATTTAAAAGATACATATATAGATGGAGATACTTTATCTTCATACTCAACTTCTGCTTCAGCTAAAGCTGTTTGAGCTGCCCATGACCAATAAACAGGTTTGCTTCTTTGAATCAATAAACCTTTTTTAGCAATAGCGATTAACTCTCTATAGATATTTGCTTCAAATCTAAAGTCCATAGTCAAATACGGTTTTTCCCAATCTGCCATAATACCAAGCTGTTTAAACTCTTCTCTTTGCACATCTACAAATTTTGTAGCATGATCACGACATAGTTGTCTAAATACACTTTTTGGTAACTCTTTTTTCTTTTTAGCACCCTTTTTTTTATTAAGTGCTTCTTCAACTTTTTGCTCAATTGGTAAACCATGACAGTCCCAACCTGGAGTAAATCTTACAGATTTTCCATCAAAATAGTGGTACTTGATAATGATATCTTTTAAGACTTTATTTAAAGCGTGACCGATATGGATATTTCCATTTGCATAAGGTGGTCCATCATGAAGTGTAAAAGTATCACAATCTTGTCTATTTGCTTTCATCTTATCATAAACTTTTTGTTCATCCCAAAGCTTATATTGCTTTGGTTCATTATGTGGTAAACTTCCTCTCATTGGAAATGTTGTTTTTGGTAACTGTAGCGTATCTTTATAATCTATTTTATTTGTAGTTTCTGTAGCCATTTATTCTAATTGTCCTATAATGTAAAGTAAGATAGAGTATATCAAAAATTAATTTAAACACAAATTATAAAGGGTCTATTATGTTTAACGATATTTTTAATAAAAAAGATATGATTAAATTACAAACATTACTAAAGCAAAACAATCAAACAATAACAACAGCAGAAAGTTGTACAGGTGGGCTTATATCCTCAATG
>JAYEJC010000009.1:0-2712 GCA_034660335.1 Campylobacterota bacterium | reverse complement strand
CCTATTCGTTTTGGAGAAAAATTTGCACCTATTTGGTGAAAGATTTGGAGTGCTATTTTTCTCTTTGATATACCTAATTATAGCGGTTTATGGCTGTTTTATTGATTTGGTATTAATTAATTAGGGTTTACATTTTATAGAATCCTTTAAATTTACAATTTTGCCTTATTTTTACATTTTTGTTATACCAATGTTATTTTGCGTTGTTACAATTTTATGATTACAAATTAATTACAAGGAGAAAAAAATGAAACAAATTGTATTAGGTATAGTAAGTGTTATGCTTTTGACATTAGGTTTTACAGGGTGTACTGATGATAAAAAAACAACAGAGGTACAAAAACAAAAGAAAAAAGTTCATACTATTAAATTAGCTATGACATGGCCATCAAATTTCCCAGTATTTGGAGATGCAGTTGAAAACTGATTTTTACTTAGTAAATTATGGAAAATAATTTTTTAAATAAGGGTGTTTAGACCCCCAAATTTTTCATTAAATCCCTATCTATGCAAAGCTTGATTTTTGAAGATATTAGTGATAATCTTAAAGATAGTGCAGGCAGTTTTAAGCTTTTTTTATCTTCTCTATCTCATCTCTAAGTCTAATAGCCTCTTCAAAGTTTAAATCTTTTGCAGCTTTATTCATCTGTGCATTTAATTCAATTAAAATTTTCTTTCTTTCACTTGCTGGCATTTTATTAAGTTTTTCCATTTTTAATGCTACATCATCGTACTCTTCCATTTTGAGGTCTTCATCGAGTCTTCTTATTGTTGTAGTTGGTGTGATGCCATGCTTTTTATTGTGTGCCTCTTGTATCTCTCTTCTTGTGTTTGTAGTGTCTATTGCAAACTGCATACTATCAGTTATTTTTTTTGCAAAGAGTATCACTTTACCATTACTATTTCTAGCTGCTCTTCCCATAGTCTGAACAAGGCTTGTTTTACTTCTTAAAAATCCCTCTTTATCAGCGTCAAGTATAGCTACAAGTGAAGCTTCTGGAATATCTAGTCCCTCTCTAAGTAGGTTTATCCCTATAAGTACATCAAATTTTCCAAGTCTTAGTTGTCTTATGATTTGATTTCGCTCAATTGCATTTATCTCACTATGCATATATTTGACTTTGATACCTAAATCAGCATAATACTGTGCTAGCTCCTCTGCCATTTTTTTGGTTAAAACTGTGACTAATACTCTCTCATTTTTTGCAACTACTTTTTTGATCTCATCATGGAGTTTTTCAACTTGATATTCACTATCCATGATCTCTATAACTGGATCAAGAAGTCCAGTTGGTCGTATGATTTGCTCTACTACTACGCTACTCATATCTAGTTCTAAGTCATTTGGTGTAGCACTGACAAATAAAAAATTTGCTTTTTTATTGATATATTCATCAAACTTTAAAGGTCTATTATCAAGTGCAGATGGAAGTCTAAATCCATAATCAACCAAAACCTCTTTTCTACTTCTATCAGCTGCGTGCATCCCTCTAAACTGAGATAAACTTACATGTGATTCATCTACTATTAAAAGATATGGTCGATCCATAGCTTCAAAATAATCAATCAAAGAGTATGGAGTCTCCCCTGGTTTTTTATCTGTAAGGAGTCTTGCATAGTTTTCAATACCCTTACACATCCCTGTAGCTTCTATCATCTCAAGGTCAAACTCTACTCTTTGTTTGAGTCTTTGATATTCGATATGCTTCTCCTCTTTTTGATAATACGCAAGTCTTTGGGCTAGCTCTTTCTCTATAGACTCTACTGCTTTTGCTAATCTATCTTGAGATACAACAAATGGATTTACACTATAAATAGTCACTGTATCAAGCTCTTCTACCATATTATTTGTAAGATACTCTAGCTTTCGTATTGACTCTATCTCATCACCAAAAAATTCAAGTCTTATAAACTCATCTTCAAAATAAGCTGGAAAAATATCAATCACATCTCCATTTACACGAAAATCAGCCCTATCAAAAAACTTGTCATTTCTTTTGTATCCCATCTCTACTAGTTTTAGTAGCATCTCTCTTTGAGAATACTCTTGTCCAGCATCTACTTTTTGAACATTGGCTTTGTACTCTTCTGGGTTACCAAGACCATAGTTTGCAGATACTGATGCTACACAAATAATATCATCAAAGCTAAGAAGTGAAGCAGTTGTAGAGAGTCTAAGTCTCTCTAACTCACTATTTATTGAACTATCTTTTTCAATAAAAAGATCACTACGAGGAATATACGCTTCAGGTTGATAGTAGTCATAGTAAGAGATGAAATACTCAACATGATTATCAGGGAAAAATCCACGAAATTCAGAGTATATCTGAGCTGCCAATGTTTTGTTGTGAGTCATGATAAGAGTAGGCATCTGTGTAGCTTCAATCACTTTAGCCATAGTGTATGTCTTACCACTACCTGTTACTCCTAAGAGTGTGTTGTATTTGTTTCCACTAACTATACTTGCAGTTAGTTTTTCTATAGCTTCTGGCTGGTCTCCTGCTGGAGAATATTTGGTGTGTACTTTAAATGGTGTCATGGTGGGATTATAGCAAATTGTTGTGGTTATTTGAATTAATGGGGTGTTAATTGGAAGATGACTGTCTATAGGATACCTATTTTATCCTATCAACCCAATAATCAGGTCTTCTATGATGGTGTGCAACAGCTATTATCAGTATATAATCTTCTTCAATTGAATATAAAATATTA
>JAYEJC010000008.1:0-11732 GCA_034660335.1 Campylobacterota bacterium | reverse complement strand
TTACAGAAGATAAAGATAGTGAAGCTGTAGTAAACTTTATGAAAGCTTATGGTGTAAGTGATGAAGATATCAAAGAGTTGATAAATAGAGAACTTAGTGATGATGAATTAGATGGTGTTGCAGGTGGTGTGGCTGCTTTATCTAGTAGTCCAGATAATGGTGAAGTTGTAATTTTACAAAAGTGTCTTTGGGGTGCCTAACTTGTTCTCACTCTCCTGAGTAGAATGTATACAAAAGATGAATCTAAAAACAAAAAATATTTTATTTTCCGTCACCATTTCGTCAACCATATATTATAATTTTATATAAACACACAAGCTTTAAGCTTTTGATTTATAAAAAAGGAAGAAAAAATGGAAACAATAAAAAAATTTGAAGAGATGTTAAAAGCAGATACAAATCTAGCTTTAGAGTATCAAAAACTTACAGAAGATAAAAATAGTGAAACTGTAGTGAATTTTATGAAAACTCATGGGGTAAGTGATGAAGATATCAAAGATTTGATAAATAGAGAGCTTAGTGATGATGAGTTAGATGGCGTTGCTGGTGGTAGGACTCTTGTTAGAGGTATTTATTTACCCGAAAGCCTGGAGCAGCATCGATAAGTGGGTTCCTTCTAAAAAAGTGTAACTCGTTCCCACTCTCCTGAGTGGGATGAAATTCCGCAGGTACGAGGACAATGGATGCAAAAATTAATCTAGGAACCAAAAATATTATATTTTCCGTCACCGTTTCGTCAGCGATATATTATAATTTACACAGTAAAAAAGAAAATAATTAATGACGGAGGAAAACAAATGATTAATAAAAATTTAAGTTTTATATTTTTATCAATTAGTGCAATTTTGCTATTTAGTAGTTGTACTGGAAGTAGTGGCTCATTATTTTCAAATAATGGTACAACAATAACAGGTATAGATAACGATACAAATATCACACATAATGGTACAACTTATGGAACTGTAATATCGCCATATACAGGAAGAATTTGGTTGGATAGAAATCTAGGTGCATCAGAAGTTTGTAGTAAAAGTCGTGGAAGTTTTACTAGTAATGAAAATTATAATAGTTCACAGATGAATTGTTATGGAGATTATTATCAGTGGGGAAGAGAACATGACGGTCATCAAGAATCAAATAGTACAATCACAACAATATTAGCAACAAGTATAACAAGTGTAGGAAATAGTTTTATACAAAACAGTTCATCTTCTTATGATTGGTCAGATATAGATGACGATGGAAGTGTGAGAAGTACCAACTGGTCGAAAATAGATGGAACTTCAATTTGTCCTATAGGATATAGAGTTCCAACTATAGAAGAATTAAAAGCAGAAGTTATAGACTTAGTAGATATAGATGTTGTGCAAAATAGAGATGATGCTTTTAATAATTTTTTAAAATTGCCAAGTGCTGGTGCTCGTCGCTATGATAATGGTTCTATGCACAATCCTGACTCTTGGGGTGTTTTATGGACAATTTCAGCTGATGGATTTAACTCATATTATTTATCCTTCAAAAGTGATACTACAGCTTGGGGTAGTGATGGTAATCGGGCTAGTGCACTTAGTGTTCGTTGTGTGATGGATTAAAATAAGGATAAAAAATGGAAACAATAAAAAAATTTGAAGAGATATTAAAAGCAGATACAAATCTAGCTACTGAATATGCTAAGTTAATAGAATCAAAAGATGAAAAAGTTATATTGGATTTTATAAAAACACATGGCGTAAGTGACGAAGATATAAAAGCTTTAAAAAACAGAGAACTTAGTGATGATGAATTAGATGGTGTAAATGGCGGTTGTGAGTATATTTATACCGACTATCATGTGTCTGGTGCTACAGAGATTGTACCAGGGGTTTGGCTTGTTATAGACTGATTTAACTCGTTCCCACTCTCCTGAGTGGAATAAAATTCCACAGGCACGAGGAGAATACATACACAAATTAAATAGGACAAAAAAGTATAACTAAATTATTATTTTCCGTCACCATTTCGTCAACTATATCTTATAATAAGATATAAAGGACAGAAAAATGAAAAAATTATTAAACTTACTTTTTGTTTTAATATCTACTTTCACTATTGCTAATGCACAAGAGGTTAATAAAGAGTATGAGCCAAAAGATACACTTCAAACAAAAAAAGCAGTAGCTTATTATCAGGGTGGAGAGTATCCTGAATATGTACAAGTTTTTAAAGCTGCGATAAAAACACTTTCAAACTATGGATGGGTAGAGCCTATAGATTTAAAACGATTTAAAACTTCAAAAGAGTTATGGACTCATCTATCTACTAATATAAAAAGTGATTATTTGGAGTTTAGAAAAGATCTTTTTTATAGTAGTGATTGGGATAGTGAAAAACGAAATGTAAATATCAAAAAGATACAAAAAAGAATAAAAATAAAAAATGACATTGATTTGGTTTTAGCTTTTGGTACTTGGGCAGGTCAAGATTTGTCACATAACAATATAGATAAAAATACATTTGTATTAAGCTCAAACAATCCCGTAGGTGCAAAAATAATCAAAAGTTATAAGCACAGTGGTTATGATTATCTTCATACTAATGTTGATGAAAAAAAGTTTATAAAACAAATATCACTATTTCATAAAATATTCAATTTTAAAAAGATGGGCGTAGTATATCACAACAGTGATGCAGGTAAAAGTTATGCAGCACTTGATGATGCAAAAAAGATGGCTAAAAAACATAATTTTGAACTTCTACTTTGTGCTGTAACTCCAAATCAAGATAAATCTAAAGAGAAAAAAGACTTAATAAAATGTTATAAAAAATTAGCTACTTTAAGTGATGCTATTTATCTTACTCTAAATCCAATGTATAATGAGGAAGATTTAAAATATTTTATGACGAATATAAACAATAAGAAAATACCAACCTTTTATCAAGGTGGAAGTTTAGCAATTGAAAATGGTGCATTGATGGGTATATCAAATGATGATTTTAAATATATAGGTGAATTTCATGCAAAAGCAATAATTAAAACTTTAAATGGTGCTTTAATAAAAGATCAAAGTATGTTTTTTGAAGATCCAAATATTTTAGCACTAAATCTAAAAACAGCTCAAACCATAGAGTGGGATCCTTCTATTGATATTATTGGTATCACTAAAGAGTTATATCATAGTGATATAGTACAAAAGTATTAGTTATGAAAATACCATTTAAAAAAATAATTTTAGTTTTGTTTGTTTGTTGTAGTGGTGAACTTTTGGCACTTTCATTAAAAGATGCTATTGATACAACACTGAGTGCCAATCAAAATATAAAAATCAAAAAAGAAAATATAAATTATCTAAAAGGTAGAAAGCTATCAAATGAAGAATTATTTGATCCTATTGTAACAACATCTATCTCTGTAAAAAATCAAACTTCTGAAAATAGCATCTTTGTAGAGCCTAAAACTCAAACAACTACAAAAACGAACAATTTAGGACTAGGGGTACAAAAATATTTTACAAATGGGGTAACACTTAGTAGTGGTTTTAGTTATAACTACAATGATATTGAGCAAGTACCTATAAATAGTGATGAAAATATATATCTAAATATCTCATATCCTCTTTTAAAAAATAATAGAAAAAGCATAGTTGGTGGAAATATTGAATTGTCTAATATGGATATTGAAATTGGTCAACTAAACTATAGAGAAAATATATCATCTACAATCTTAGAAACGATAAGTGCATATTTGAATTATGTGAATCTTTATGAGATACATAAACTAAATAAACTATCTTTACAAAGAGCAGATAAATTGTATGAAGAGATTGAAATATTGACAAATGCAGATGAAAAACCAAAATCTGATTTAAAACAACCTCTAGCAAGTGTCGTAAATAAAAATTTATCAGTTGTAACTTCACAAAATGAACTCCAAAATGGTCGTAATACTTTATGTCTTGCTATGGATATCTCACTTGAAAGATGCTTAAAATTAACCCAACCTAGCGATAACCTTTTTCAAATAGATATTGATAGTTCTAAAATATTATCATCAGATGATATATATCATAAGCAGTTAGATGATAATAGAATAGATTTAAAAGTTCTTGATATAGAATTGGAAAAATTACAATTATCTTTAGATATTGCAAAAGATGATTTAAAAGATGATTTGGATTTGAAGTTTAATATATCAAGCAACAGTCAAAATTTAAACAAAGATATCTCACTACCTACATTTTCATCAAATCATAGAGAAGGCAATATAGTGGAACTATCTTTAAGTTATAAATTTAATATAAACAACAATGGTAAGAAAGGTGCGTATATCTCCTCTTTATCACACTATAAACAAAATAAATTTTTAGTAGAAAAAACAAAAAAAGAGGCACATCTAAAACTAGAAGAGCATATACGAAAGATAAAAACAACAATAAGTCAATATAAACAGACTGGTAAAAGTCTTAAAATATATAAAGAGATATTGCAAAATGAGAAAGATAAATATAAACTAGGTCTTGCAACAACACTAGATATTATACAAACCCAAGAGTCTTTATCATCTGTCAAACTTAATATGATAAATTATTTATATAAGTTTTCGATTGAATTAACACAATTAAAATACTACACACAAACATTGCTAACTAAAAATGGCAATGAATTTGTTGTAAATTATAAGGAAAGATAAAATGTCACAAGAAATTTTTAGACAATCAGCATTGGCAAAGTTATCGTCACCTGAACAATTAGACACTTTAGTAAAACAAGTATCTTCAAAAGGTTGGTTGGCATTAAGTACATTTGGATTGATTATTGTATTTACAGTTATTTGGGGATTTTATGGAACTATAACTACCAAAGTAAATGGTACTGGATTGATAATGAAGCTTTCTGGTATGTCAAATATCTATTCTACAACTAGCGGTATGATATCTGAACTATATGTTAAAGTTGGAGATGTTGTTACAAAAGACCAAATTGTAGCAAAAGTTCTTCACAAGAGGGAACAACTAGCAATAAAAGCTAAAGAGGATGCTTTATTGAAACTTAAAGAGAAATATGAAGAATCATCTAAGATAGGTACAAATGATTTGAAGTTAAATTTTTCTATATTAAAAAAACAAAAAGATGAGATAAAACTGCAAATAGCTATGACTAAAAAAAATTATAAAGATATATCTTCAAAGATAAAATCTCAAAAAGAGTTATATGCTAAAGGATTGATCACAAAAGAGAGGTTAACAAATACTAAAAATAGTCTTGAAAAAACAGATATGGAACTTACTAGCCTAATCAATAGTTTATCTGTTAAAAATATTGAAGCATTTCAGAAAAAAAGAGCTTTTGAAGATAAGCTATCACAATATGAACAAAGAATAGTAGATGCTAAAAGAGAGTTAAGAAAATTAAGACAAAACTTAATACTTGAAAGCAATATAAAAAGTAACTTTACGGGTAAAATTGTAGAGCTTAATGTAGCACAAGGTACTGTAGTAGGTGGTGGTAAACATATAGCTGTTATTGAAAATAGTTCAAATATAAATGATGTAGATACAAACTTAAGGGCAGTATTTTTTATACCATCTATAAAAGGTAAACTAGTACAAAATGATATGATGGCACAAGTATCTCCTTCAAATATCAAAAAACAAGAATTTGGTTTCATCAAGGGTAAAGTTGACTTTGTGTCAGAGTTTCCAGCTTCTTCGCAAGCCATAATGAATATTATCAAAAATGAAGACTTAGCAAGGTCTTTTGTGCAAAATGGACCCCCTATTATAGTTTATGCGACACTTCAAAAAGATAATACTACTTTTAGTAAACTTCAATGGTCATCATCAAAAGGTCCAACAGTTCATATTACAAGTGGAACAATATGTCAAGTTCAAGTTGCAGTAAAAAAACAAAAACCTATCTCATTTGTTATACCATATATTGAAAAAACACTAGGACTGTAAAATGGCTAATAATTTAATAGTTAACACACCAACTACCTTACAAATGGAAGCAGTTGAGTGTGGTGCAGCGGCGTTAAGTATGGTACTTCGCTTTCATGGAAAATATAGACCACTTGAAGAGTTAAGGGTAAAATGTGGTGTTTCAACAGATGGTAGTAAAGCATCAAATATTTTAAAAGCTGCAAGAAATTTAGGTATGGAGGCAAAAGGTTTTAGAAAAGAACCGCAAGATATAAAAGAACTAACTTTTCCTGTAATATTATTTTGGAATTTTAACCATTTTGTTGTATTAGAAGGGTTTAATGATAAAAATGAAGCTTATATAAATGATCCTGCTTTAGGTAAAAAAGTTGTTAGTTGGGATGAATTTGATAGCTCTTTTACAGGGGTGGTCTTGACTTTTGACAAGGGGGATGATTTTGTAGCAGATGGAAAGAAACCATCTATGTTATTATCTCTTAGTAGAAGACTAAAAGGCTCACTATCACCTCTATCTATTAGTATAATAGCAGGTATCTTTTTAACAATTCCAGGACTACTTATACCAATATTTAGTAAAATTTTTGTAGATGACTATCTAATAGGCGGTATGCAAGAGTGGATATTGCCTTTAATAATGTTTATGATGGGTACTATTTTAGTAACAGCAGGTTTAAATTATCTACAGCAATACTATCTTTTAAAGATGGAAAACAAGATATCTATTAGTGAGTCTAGTAAACTTTTTTGGCATATTATTAGATTGCCTATGGAGTTCTTCAATCAAAGAATGGCAGGAGATATAGGAAATAGAATATCTTTAAATGATGAAGTTGCTGCTGTTTTATCTGGACAATTATCAATCAATACTATAGGGCTTGTCAGTATATTTTTTTATGCTGGATTGATGTTTTATTATGATTGGGTATTGACTGTGATTAGTATCTCTTTTATTATGATAAATATTTTAGTATTTAAATATTCAACAAAAATGATTGCACACTATAGTCAAAAAGCAAATATTGATAACGGTAAGCTAGTAGGTACAAGTATGAATGGTATCCAAAGTATTGAAACACTTAAAGCTACAGGTGGAGAAAATGACTTTTTTGTAAAATGGGCAGGTTATCAAGCAAAAACAATAAATACTGCAAATGCAATGGTTGGTATAAATCAATCAGTTTCTATAATACCATCTTTGTTTACTACTATAAATGTTACTTTGATATATTTTGTTGGTTCATTAAGAGTGATGGATGGAGAGATGACAATAGGTATGTTAGTAGCATTTCAAGCTTTAATGCAAAGTTTTAGTGGTCCTGTAAATAATTTAATGGGATTAAGTGCAACTATAAAAAACCTTGAGGGTACAATGAACTACATAGATGATGTATTAAAATATCCTGTCAAAGATGGTTCGATGGATATAAATACAGAAAAGATAACTGATTCTAAAGTAAAATTTGATGGAAAAATAGAATTAAAAAATGTAAGTTTCGGATATAGCAAAATAGATCCTCCTTTAATAAAAGATTTTAATCTTTCAATCAAACCAACTCAAAGAGTAGCAATCGTAGGTGCAAGTGGATGTGGAAAATCAACAATGGCAAAAGTTATCAGTGGACTTTATGATATATGGGATGGTGAATTATTAATAGATGATATTCCTATAGATAAAATTGATAAAAGAATTTTTCTAAATTCTGTATCTTTGGCAGATCAAACAATCTCTATGTTTAATGCAACAGTAAAAGAAAATATTTCACTTTGGGATGATTCAATCAGTGAAGCTGAGATAATCAAAGCTTGTAAAGATGCTTGTATTCATGAAGATATAGCAAAGTTACCAGATGCTTATGAAACGATGATATCAGAAGGTGGAAGAAACTTTAGTGGGGGACAAAAACAAAGGCTAGAGATAGCAAGAGCATTGCTAAAAAATCCATCAATTCTAATAATGGATGAAGCTACAAGTGCTTTAGATACAATAACAGAGATGAGAATAGATGAAAATATAAGAAAAAGAGGATGTAGCTGTATTATCATTGCTCATAGATTAAGTACTATTAGAGATGCGGATAAAATCATCGTTTTAGATAATGGTAAAATTGTTCAGGTTGGAGTTCATGATGAGCTTAAACAAATAGATGGCATATATGCTAATTTAATCAAAGGATAGATATGTCAACTTCAATACAAATAAATGGAAACAATCCATTGCAACTTGATAATAGTGATAAAATATTTTATGTTAAAAAGGGAACTATCAATATATTTATCACACAAAGTCAAAATTATTTAGAATCGCAAAGAGAATATATACATAGTATTAAAGAGGGTGAGATATTTTTTGGTTGTGATATGGTGCAAAATAATATGGAGCATATATTTTTAGCAGTAGCAGGAAATGTAAATACTCAAATCATTGAACTTAGCAAAGAAGATGTACAGCAAACTGATATAGATATATTTATGGAAAAAATAAATTTATATTCATATCCACTTGATGATATTTACAGTAAAGATGAACAAAAAGAGTTTTTATTGAAAGTGCTTGGTAATTATACATTACAAACGCAAGAAAGACTAAAATTAGATTTAGATAAATTAAACAATAAAATTCAATCAGATTTAAATGATACAAATGACGCTTTATTAAATTTGGTATCTGTTTTTGACAAATCAATAAATCAAAATATTTTAGCCAACAGTAATGATGATGAGCTTTTATCTGTTTGTAAAATAATAGGAAAAGAGCTAGAGATAGAGATAAAAGAGTTTCCAAAAAATTTATCAAGTCAAGACCCAATAGGTGATATATCTAAAGCTTCAAATATAAGAGTTCGTGATATTAACTTGGAGCATAATTGGTACAAAAGTGACAATGGTACACTACTTGGATTTACAAATGAGGGTGTACCAGTTGTACTTCTTCAAAAAAGTAATGATAAATATGAGATAATAAATTTACGAACAAATACAACAACAATAGCAAATGAACATACTATAAAAAATATTAGTAAAAATGCTTATATGTTTTATAAGCCTTTGCCTCAAAGAAAACTGGATTATAAAGATATCGCATCATTTATGATATTTAATAATAGAAAAAACTTTTTTATTATTTTATCTATGAGTATAATAACTGGAATAATTGCATTAGCTACACCAATTGCTACAGGTATAATTTTTGATTCTGTTATACCTGAATCAAATAAAACACAACTCTTTGAGATAATCGCAGGACTGTTAGTCATAGCATTTTCTATAGCATTTTTTAATATAGTTAGAGGTTTTACAGTTGCTAAATTTAAAGGGAGAATCTCCTTAAATTTACAAGCAGCAATTTGGGATAGACTGATCAATATGCCTGTATCTTTTTTTAGAGATTATTCTACTGGTGAATTAACTATGAGAGCAAGTGGAATTGGTTCAATTGTGCAAATGTTTGAATCTGGTGTAGTTTCAGCACTATTGGGTGGGATATTTTCTATATTTTCACTTATACTGCTTTTTAGTTATAGTACAGATTTAGCCCTTATTGCTTTTGGTTTAGTTTTAGTAGCTGTTATATTTAATTTAGGTACAAGCTTAATATTAATTAGATACCAAAAAAAGATTTTAATTGTAAGTGAGAAAATTAGTGGTTTTACATTTGATGTTCTTTCTGGAATACAAAGGATTAAAATATCAGGTGCTCATAGTAAGGCTTATTCTAAATGGGCAAAACAATTTGCAACACAAAAAGAGATAGCCTATAGAGCTGGTACAATACAAAATTATCTTGAAATATTTAATTCAATTTTTTCTGTACTTACTACTGTTATTATCTTTTACTATATAGCATATCATATGCAAGATACCAATAGTTTTTCTATTGGAGATTATATGGCTTTTAATGCTGCATTTGGACAATTTACATCTGCATTTTTAGCTATGAGTGGTGTAGTAGTAACAATATTGAGTGCAAAACCAACATACGATAGACTTAAGCCAATTTTAGAAACTATACCTGAAATATCAACACTTAAAAATCATCCTGGAATTTTGCAAGGAGATATCGAGATAAATAGTTTAAGTTTTAAATATACGCAAGATGGACCTACAATTTTAAATGATATAAATATGCATATAAAAGAGGGAGAATTTGTAGCAATAGTGGGTTCTAGTGGTAGTGGGAAATCTACACTCCTAAGACTTCTTTTAGGCTTTGAAGAAGCTAATGAGGGAAATATATATTTTGATAGTCAAAATTTAAATGATATAGATATAAGAGCATTAAGAAGTCAATTAGGAGTGGTACTGCAAAATAGTACAGTTTTATCAGGAGATATATTTACAAATATAGTAGGTTCTGGAAATAAAACTATAGAAGATGCTTGGAAAGCCGCAAAAATGGCAGGTTTTGATGAGGAGATTAGAAGTATGCCAATGGGTATGCATACAATGGTTAGTGATGGTGGTGGTACATTATCAGGGGGACAAAAACAAAGACTTATAATATCAAGAGCCCTTATAAACAAACCAAATATCATATTTTTTGATGAAGCTACAAGTGCATTGGATAATAAAACACAAAGAATAGTAACTGAAAGTTTAGACAATCTTAATGTAACCAGAATAGTAATAGCTCATAGATTAAGCACAATTGAAAATGCCGATAAAATTTATGTACTTGAAAATGGAACTATTATGCAATGTGGTTCATTTAATGAACTTATGAAAGATGAAGGACTTTTTAAAGAGTTAGCTAAAAGGCAGATTGGATAAAATTAAACTTCATTTTCCGTCACGAGTATCATATAAATAGACAAAAGGTAAAATATGGTATTTAAAAATAAAAGTATTCCCAAAAACTTTTTACCTTGAGATTTTCATAAGAATCATCTGTTTGATTATAGGTGATGATTACTTTCTCATCTACATCAAAAGGGAGTTTTAAAAGACCATTTAACTCTCTTTTTTTGTTTTGTTCATTTAGTTCATAGCATACTTGTATCGCTATTGTTTTATCTTCTTTTTTTGCTATAAAATCACATTCAAAATTTTTATTATAAAAATATATCTTATATCCTAATTTTTGAAGTTGGGTAAATACAAGATTTTCTAAAAGTTTTCCGTAATTATGGGAAAAATTATATCCCAAATCCATAAATCCATTGTCACAAAGATAAAGTTTCTTTTTGTTGTTTTGTTGCTCTTTTAGTGAATATGAAAAAAGTTTTAATTCACTAAAAAGATAACTATCCTCTAAGTATGATATATACTCCTTAGCTGACTTATCATTTATATTTATAGCTTTTGCCTGTGAAGAGTATGAATACAGTGATGTTAGATTTGTAATGTTATAAAAACTTAATTCTTTAAATCCTTTTATATCTCGGATGCTATTATTTGATACACAATCTTTGAGTAAAATAGTATCGTAGTAACTTTTTAAAAGCTCCCTTTTAAACTCCTCTTTGAGTTCATATACCTCTACAAAAGAGCCATATTTCATCATATTGTCTATGATATTTAATACTTTTGGTAACTGCTTATTTAGTTCTAAATAAGTGGTGATATTATTTATATGTAAAACTTCTTTAAAAGATAGTGGATAGACTTTTGTGGAGATATATCTACCTGTAAGTAATGTGGCTAAATCACCATTTAGAAAAGATGAATTTGAGCCTGTGACAAATATCTTTATCCCAAATTATGCAATAGCAAAATAAAAATCTAATCAAACTTACCATAAAATATAACTTTATAAAACATTTTAAAGGATCACCAAATGGGTGAGTTAAAAATTCAATATTCTGATAAAAAAGTTAC
>JAYEJC010000007.1:0-2789 GCA_034660335.1 Campylobacterota bacterium | reverse complement strand
AAAAATAAATATTAGGATATGAATTGAATATTAATAACACTTTTTGGACAATTATAGATGATAACTATTATAGAATACATAATGGTATTTTAAAATATGCACCAATAGATATAGATAACTCAATAATTACTGATGCTGAATCTAGTGTTGATATTATATCTATAGAAAAACTTGAACTTATTAATCAAGAGTTTGGTTCTACTTTTACTATCAATGATTTTTAATGAGTAGTATAAATAGTTATAAGTTTATAGTAAGTGGTAGAGTTCAAGGTGTATATTATAGAAAGACTATTAATGAAAATGCTCAAAAGTTAAATTTTAGTGGATATGTAAAAAATCTACCAAATAAAGATGTTGAAGCTTGTATCTCTTGTAATAGTGATGACTTAGATAAGTTTATCACTATACTTAAAAATGGTTCTTCAAATAGTGAAGTTACTAATATAGAACAACTAACTACAAATGAACTGTTTAGTGGTAAATTTGAGATTAGGTATTCCATCAAATCAATTTCAAGAACAAGAATCCCAATCAAATGAAAAATTAAATTCTTTTGCACAACAAAATATGATGTATACTTTGATATGTTTTCTAAAATAGATGTAAATGGAGATAATACTATACCATTGCATATGCATCTTAAAAAAGAACAAACAGGCTTTTTGTGGAGTAAATCTATTAAATGGAACTTTACAAAATTCCTAGTAGATAAAGATGGAAATGCAATTAAAAGATATGGTTCATCTACTAAACCATTAGATATATCAAATGATATTGTAAATTATTAAAGAAAGTAAGTTTAGTGGTTAATAGATATAAAAGTATAAAAAAGGACACCTAAAAGGACACCTGTATGAAATATGGTACTTTCAATCCCTTTAATAAAGGTATTCTTGCCCTATATAGACTAGGTCAAGAGAAGATATTGGACACCTCTAAAAATTAATACATTCATATCTATAACAACAACTTAAAAAAACCAGATATAGAGTCTTTGGAGTTTTGTGATTTTGTATAGTTAAAATTTTATCTTTATAAGATATAATTCCAATAAATATGTCATTTAAACAAAAGGTATAAAAATGTTGAAGAAATTTCCTCTTTTATTTTTACTATTGTACGCTATTGAGTTGTTTGCTCACCCTCATACTTTTATTGAAGTATATCCAACCATAGAGGTAAAAAATGAAAAAACAACAAAAATCCATTTTCAATGGCTTATTGATGAGATGACATCTTCAATGTTGATTATGGAGTTTGATGAAAATGGTAATGGTAGGATTGATAATGATGAAAATAATTATGTGTATGATACATACTTCTTGCCACTAAAAGATTATAATTTTTATACAGATATTCAAGTAGATAAAAAAACACAATTTTTCCCAGAGCCAAAAAACTTCCAATCAAGTATCAAGAATAATAGGATTTGCTACTCATTTGATATCGATATAAATTATTCTATAAAAAATACAAAATTTGACTTTGGAGATGAAGATTTTTTTGTAGCGATGGTTTTAAAAGATGAGTTTGTAAATGTCAAAGGGAGTGATTTCATAGTAAGTGATATGGACAATGACTTTTACTTTGGATACAGATTGGAGCTAAAATAGTGGAAATTTATAATCAGTTTTTAAAACAATTAGTTTTATGGCAATACGAAATAAATAAGTTTATCTCTTCAAGTATAAGACAAATAGATGACACAAATACCGTAACAGCTTCACTTATAGTCATAAGCATAGCTTTTTTATATGGGGTAGTTCATGCAGCTGGTCCTGGTCATGGGAAAGCACTAGTGAGTTTTTACTTTATAAATAACAAAGAACAAAACTATAAAAATGCATTTAAAATAGGATACATGATATCTGCTATTCATGCTATTTCAGCTCTTACTGTGACTTTTGGTATATATTTTATTTTGCAAAAAATGTTTCGGCAAAACTTCAATGATATATCAAATATATCAATGTTAGTATCAAGTGTTCTTATCTTACTCATTGGTTTTTATCTATTATATAAAGCAATAAAAGATAGAAATGATAAAGAGGTAGCATTTGAAAACAAAGAGAATAAATCCCAATTTGCAGTTGCCTTTAGTGCAGGGATTATCCCTTGTCCTGGGGTTATGACTATTGTATTATTTTGTATTATGATGAAACATTTTACATTAGCCATTTTAGCTGCTATTGCTATGAGTATTGGTATGGGACTTACTATATCAATTAGTGGTATCCTTGTAGTTTTGTTTAGAAAAAAAGCAACCAAACTGTTTGAAACAAAAGGTTTTTATTTTGAGATATTTGGTGCTTTATTGATTATTTTACTAGCTATTTTCCTATTTGGTATTAATATAAATAAATTTTATATATAATTTAGTGAAACTCCTTGTATTATTTCATATTGATAATTACTATCAGTATAAAACACAAGGAGTTAAAATGAAAAAAATATTTTTAAGTATAGGTTTATTGTTTTTTACAACATATACTTACGCAAAAGTTAATGTTATAGTTAGTATTGCACCACAAAAGGCATATGTAGAACAAATCGAATATTTAGAGTTGATAGATTGTTACAATTTAACTCTATTTAGTGATAATTTAATTGATTTTTATATTTAATAATATACTTTATTATTTCTTCGTAAGATTTACCTGTTATGAGAAAGGTTTTATTGTGACAAAGCTAATTATAGTCTTTGTAGTGGTTGGATTTATCCTAGCGATACCACTTTACTAAAATCGTAATGGGGAACTAATCACTCCCCACCTCTAAAATATTACC
>JAYEJC010000006.1:0-2794 GCA_034660335.1 Campylobacterota bacterium | reverse complement strand
CCGTTAGGTTTCAGTTCTCATACAAAATCAAACTATTTATGAAAATTTAACAATTGGAGTAAAGAATGGGAAAATTTAAAACTTATGGATTAAGTTTAGTCGCAACATCAATTTTGAGCATGAGTATTGTTGGTTGTGGAGGTGGTGATTCTTCAAACACAACGCCAACATCAAATGTAGTTTATAATAATACATTAGGTATGAAAGAAGTAGAGATATCGCAAGCAACACAAGATAAAATTACAAATATCAATAATATAACATTATCATACGATGATAGTGATAGTAGTACCTTGATAGATACAACTAACATTAAAAATGATATAAAAGATTTGGATGGTGTAATTATTGAGGAACAATCAAGTGATTCAGAGAGTGAGTATTTAAGATATACCATTGATGGGTATGGTTTTATTATAAATGATAGAAAAAGTAATAATGTATGGTCAAGTGGTGGTGCAATATTACCAACAAATCCAAAAAGAGAATACAAAAAATCAAATACAAAAGTAACAAATAAGGAAGCTTTAGTGTTAAATCCATTTTCATATATGTTAAAAGAGAGTGGTTTGGAATATGATGTCACAACAGAATTGCAAAATGCAGGTTATAATGTAACATATCTTCAAGATGAAGAAGTAAAACTTCTTGATTTAGCAAATATTGGTTCATTTGATTTTGTTTATTTGGCAACTCATTCAAATAAACAAGGAGTTATTTCAACTATTATTGAAGCTAAAGAAAATATTTGGAATATTGGAAATGCTAAAATATATAAACAATATTTTAATGGCAAATGGAGATGGGCAATATATCCTAGTTTTTATGAAGATTTAAATATAAAATTTAACAAAAAACCTGTATTTTATCTACACATGTGTGAAGCATTACATATTAATAGCCAATTAGATGATGTATTTATAGAAAAAGGTGCAAGAGCAATTTTAGGATGGGATATTGCTGAGGAATTTTCATGGGGTTATGGACTAGACAAAGACTTTCTAACGGATGCGTTGGCAAAAGATAGAAAACTTAGAGATTCTATAAATTACTTTAGAGATACGTATTTTTTATCATCCTTAGTCGCTAATTGCGATAAAGAAACTGATTCTCGAGATTGTGAAGATCGTTCATTTGATAATTTATACAATAAAGATACAAACTGGAAAACTATATTTAATACAAATGATGAAATTATTTTAAACCCAAATATATTAAAATCTTATGATGGAACATATATTGGTACTTCAAAAACAACATCAGGGGATACTGAATGGTGTGGAAATAGTAGCAATGTAACATTAACACTAGATAATGGTAGTATTTCTGGTAAAGCTATCACAAATTATGGTGACACATCATATTTATCTGGAAGTATTTCTGAAAATGGGCAAACTACCGCAACATCGGGTAGCGGTAGTTGGGATGTAACATTTAGTGGTAATCTATCAGGAAGTACTATTATTGGTACTTGGTCAGTAGAAAGTACTTGTTCAGGAACATGGAGTGCGACTAAATAATAATATAGAAGATAGTTTAAAAACTATCTTCTATAAAAATAACATTAAACAAATCATTACAAAGATTAAGATACAATCAATTTAAATAAAATATAAAAGGATTATATCTAATGAAATTCGCAGACCCAAAAAATGACCTGGCATTTAAAAAAATATTTGGAAATGAAAATAAAAAAGAGATTTTAATCTCTTTTTTAAATTCTGTATTAGATTTCAAAGATGAAAAAACTATAGTAGATGTTACTTTAGATAATCCTTATCAACTACCAGATATAAAAGAACTCAAAGAGACAATATTAGATATAAAAGCTACCAATCAAAATGGAGATAAATTTATAGTAGAGATGCAAAAAAAAGATTTATCAAACTTTGATAAAAGAAGTCTATATTACACTTCAAAAGCTTATGTATCTCAAATAGAAAAAGGTGAAGATGTAAGTAAACTAAAAAAAGTTTACTATATAGCTATACTCAACTTTAATATGTTTGATAATAAAAATTACATATCAAGACATCTAATCATAAATCAAGAAACAACAACACAAGATTTAAAAGATTTCGAATTTACTTTTATTGAACTCAAAAAGTTTAATACAAAACTTGAAGATTTAAACTCTACAATAGACAAATGGATATACTTCATAAACAATGCTTCATCATTTGATTTAATACCACATGAATATAAAGATATAAAAGAATTTAAAGAAGCATTTGAAATAGCAAATAAATTTTCATGGAATAAAAAAGAGTTAGAATATTATGATTCTATGGATTTAAAACAAGCTGATGATAAAAATGCTTTGGAGACTGCTGTTAAAAAAGAAAAAATTGAAATAGCTAAGAATTTATTGGATGTATTAGATACTGAAACAATAGCATTAAAAACAGGATTGAGCATACAGGAAGTGGCAAACCTAACAAATCAGAGGAGATAACAAGATTACACTGCGAAAATACCGAGTTTTTATTGTATCAAGTCAGATATATTAAAGACAAAGCATTTCTTGCATAAATCCATCTTGTCCCTCACTTTAGGCGTTATATCTAGGTATTAAGTAAAATTCAAATTACGATAAGAAAAGAGAAAAATGAAATTTAAAGAAAATGAATATTATGATGAAGTATTTGAAAATATAAATCTAAAAGAAAAAATATTAAAATCAAAAGAGTTTGATAATTGTACTTTTAAAAATTGTATATTCAATGAAACTAAATTACAATATTGTAAATTTATTGAATGTAGTTTTGAAAATTGTGATTTATCATTGTTGAAA
>JAYEJC010000005.1:0-2801 GCA_034660335.1 Campylobacterota bacterium | reverse complement strand
CAAATATCAAAAAACTATTAGAGGGATTCAATCAAAAAACAGGTATGAACGACCCTATCATACACTTCTATGAAACTTTCTTGGGCGAATACAATCCAAAGCTTAGAAAAGCAAGAGGTGTATGGTACACACCTGAATCTGTTGTAAACTTTATAGTTCGTGCTTGTGATGAAGTACTAAAAGATGAGTTTGGACTTGAAGATGGACTAAGTGATGAAACAAAGATTAAGATAAAAGTAGATGATTTAGATGCTGGATTTACAAAAAGTGGAGCTCAAAGACAAAAAGAGATAGAGACTCACAAAGTACAGATACTAGACCCTGCAACGGGTACAGGTACATTTTTGGCAGAGACTATAAAGTTTATCAAAAAAGAGTTTTGGGGTGGTAGCTGGAGTAGCTATGTGGAAGAACACTTAGTGCCACGACTAAATGGTTTTGAGCTACTTATGGCTTCTTACGCTATGGCTCATCTAAAATTAGATTTACTTCTAATGGAGACAGGCTACAAGCCAAGTGAGAAACAAAAAAGATTTAATGTATTTTTGACCAACTCCCTTGAAGCCCATCATGAGCAAACGGGAAGTTTATTTTCTTCATATCTAGCAAATGAATCTAAAGAAGCAGATAGGGTAAAAAAAGAGACCCCTGTGATGGTAGTGATGGGTAATCCACCGTATAGTGGTGAATCATCAAATAAAAATAACTATATAGAAAAATTACTTGAAGATTATAAAAAAGAGTGGGATGGAAGTAAACTAAAAGAGCGTAATCCAAAATGGCTCAATGATGACTATGTGAAGTTTATAAGATATAGTGAAAGTTATATCCAAAAAAATGAAGAGGGAATTTTAGGATTTATTACAAATCATAGCTATATAGACAATCCAACTTTTAGAGGTATGAGATACCATCTTTTAAATACTTTTGATAAACTTTATATCATAGATTTACACGGTAATAGCAAGAAAAAAGAAGTTTGTCCTGATGGAAGTAAAGATGAAAATGTATTCGATATTATGCAAGGTGTTGCAATTATTATAGGAGTAAAGAAAAAAAGTAAATCTAAAAAACTAGCAGATTTATATCTATGTGATATATATGGTAAAAGAGAATTTAAATATAATTTTTTAAATGAAAACAGTTTAAAAAGTTTACCATTTGAAAAAATTGAATATCGTGAACCTGATTTTTATTTCTTTAAAAAAGATTTTGAACTAGAAAATACCTATTTAAAAGCTATTAATCTAAAAGAATTATTTATTTTAAATGGTGTAGGTATCGTAACTGCACATGATAAATTTGTAATTGATGATGATAAAAATATTTTAATAGATAGATATAATGAATTTAAATATTCAGAACCTATTGCCAAAGAATTACATAAAAAGTTCGAAGTAAAAGAAAAAAAAGGTTGGAATATTTTAGATGGTTGGAATAACTTACAAAATGAAAATGATTTATCTTCATTCATTAAACCTATTGCTTTTAGACCCTTTGATGATAAGTTTATTTTCTATGAAGATAAGTTAGTATGGAGAACAGTAAGACAAATAGGAAAACATTTTAATAAACAAAATATAACATTAATTACTAATAGACAGTGTCAAACTGAAAAATATCAACATTGCTTTATATCTAACAAAATGATAGATTTTCATCTTACTGAAACAGCTAATGCAAACCCATATAGTTTCCCTCTTTATTTATACCAAGATGAAAACTCACTAGAAAATGAAAGAGTACCAAATCTAAACCTTGATATAGTAAAAGAATTTGAAGATAAATTAAAACTAAAATTTGTAAATGAAAAAATTCAAAATTCAGAATTAAACATTCAAAATTCAACCTTCGCCCCTATTGATATACTTGACTATATCTATTCAGTGCTACACTCACCAAACTATAGAGAAAAATACAAAGAGTTTCTGAAAATTGATTTTCCAAGAGTTCCTTATCCTGATAGCAAAACTTTCTGGCAGTTGGTAGAACTGGGTGGAAAACTTAGAGCTTTACACTTACTAGAAGATGATACTTTAAACGATAGAATTATAGATATAGATGGTGAGGGAAGTTTAGAAATTGTAAATAAACTAAACAAAAAAGATTTTAGTGTAGAAGAGACACAAGTAACACTAAATATAAATAGTGAAGTAAGCATAGTAAATATCCCACTTGTAGCATGGGAGTTTTATATAGGTGGCTATCAACCAGCCCAAAAGTGGCTAAAAGATAGAGTAGGAAGAGAACTAAACCGAGCAGACCTAAAACACTACAATAAAATCATAAATGCACTTTGTAAAACAGATGAGATTATGAAAGAGATTGATGGGGTTTTGGTGGTTTGATATGACAGTATATAATCATCTTAAAAAACTACATGAAGAAAATGAGAAAGAAAATCTTGTTATATTTGTAGGTGCTGGGATATCTGAAAACTATGCAAAAGTAAATGATAATAAAAGCTTTCCATCGTGGGATGATTTAACTAATAGTTTAAAATTGAATGATAACTCAACAAAAGATTTTTTACAAATAGCTCAAATATATCAAGATAATTTTTCTATAAATGCTTTACTAAAAAAAGTACAAGATTTATTTCCAAACAACTACGAGCATACAAAAATCCACGAATTTATATTTGAACTAAATCCCACTCATATATTAACAACAAATATAATGTCCTCCTTTGTCAAGACCACTTAACTTAACATTCTTATTCCATAAGCCTACGATACTTTTTGTAACAATTTATTATCTACATTATTAATAGCTTTAAAATATATCTCATTTGGTGTTTT
>JAYEJC010000004.1:0-2803 GCA_034660335.1 Campylobacterota bacterium | reverse complement strand
AATAATGATAACAATGATACTTTTGTTATTTTTTTCATTTATTTATACTCCTAAATGTATTTATTAAAGATTTAACTAAAAATGGTAATTTACAAAAAACATACTTGTAGTAAAATCTTTATGTGAAACATCAAATTTTGTTTCATATCTTGTATCTTCAAATAATGTATCTGCACCTTCTAAGTCTGTTGATAAGCTTTGATATCTATATCCATATGTCCAATTTCCACTTTCATCTTCACTTGATGTTGAATTTAAATATCCTTCAGTTTTAACAGTTGATGTAGTAGAAGTATTACCTAGACCTAATCCTATAACAATACCATCATTTGGTACTGCTAACAATGTTGAAGCAGCTATTGTAGTTGCTAAAATTATTTTTTTCATTTTTTCTCCAAAAGTTTATTTGCTATTTAATAAATAAATAAGCATATAAAAAGATACACTATTGATATTTTTTTATATATTTATTACGAGAATGTAAAAATAAATATTACAAAATAATTACAATAACATTACAAAAAAGTTACAATTAACGCCTTATACATGGGATTCCTTTAAAAACTGTTATGGTTAATATTAACCGTTTGTCACTTAGTAAACTCTTACAATTTGAATAAAATTAACCAAAATGGAACTAAAATGGAAATATTCGAAAAAATAAATTATTTATTAAAAGAAAAAGAGATTACTAAAAGAAAATTTGTAACTGAGTTATTATCATTGGAACCAAAATTAAAATCTACATCAGAAATACCAACAGAACAAACTATTTATAGATATTTATCAGGCAAACGAGAGATAAAAATCGAACTCATTCCATACATAGCAGAAGTATTAGGTGTGACTGAGCAGGAGCTTTTTAGTTTTGATATAGAGTATGCAGGTGAATACAATATAAAATATAGCAAAGAGATAAGAGAGATAGTAGACCTACTACAATACGCACCAAAAATCACAATAGAAAATATAAGAAACCAGCTTCTAAAATACAAAACACTCCACAATGAAACAAAAGTATGAACAATTAGCTGTATTGTCTTGATTATAGTATAGATCTATCTATCTGTTTTAAACCCTCTTAAGATATATTATTTTACCTCTTGAGATAGATAAAAAGTGGTGATACCTGACTGTTCATCATACTTTGGACTTTGTTTTGAGGTGAATTCTGAGATTATTGATCTTGCTATTATATGTGATGGAGCGTTGTTGATTATCTCTTTTTTGTCTTGATTTGTAAGGATACTTCTTTCGTAGCTTGTTTTAAACCTTTTGGCTCTTTGCTCATCTTCAAAAGTGAACTTTAGTATATTTATATCTCTTTTTACATCTATAGTAGCTTTTTTTGAAAGATCTTCAAATCTTAAAATTCTATTTCCATGAGAAGAGATTTTCATAGTGATTGCTGTATCTATATTAGGAGTATCTTCTATGATAACATATTCTCTTCCATTTATTTTCACAATATCACTATTTAATCTCTCTATCTCTTTTATGATTGTTTTTTTACCTTTTGCCATTATTTCTCCTGTGTTTCTTTGAAAGTTTTAAGATACAGTTTTTCAACTTTTAATCTTGCCCAATACTCTTTTCGTATAAATTTTAAACTTGATTTTACAGATGGATCAGAGTTGAAACATCTTATTTTGATAAGTTTTCCTAGTTGCTCCCATCCATAATGCTCATAAAGATCAGTTACCATTTTTTCTAAAGTTATTCCATGAAATGGGTTATTTGGTTGAGGGTGCATCTTGTATCTCTTCTTGAGTAGGTATTGTTATGTTTTCTGCTTCTATTTCTGTCTCAATTATTTTAGGTTCTTTTTTAATGGGGTTTGCTATAAGTTCTATATGAAAACTTTCACAGTTTTCTTGAGATGCTTCATTAATATTTTTCATAATATCTTCAAATCTAATCTCTTGAAGCTCAGCATCATTTTTTGCAAACTTACAATCAATACTCCAAAAATTTTTATTTTCAGGAAGAGGCTTTCTTTTTTCTCTTTTTATATATTTTCTAATATCATTTTTTATTGATTCTAGAACTCTTTCTTTAGTTTTATTGCTTGCTGTTAATGCAAATATCTTTTTCATTATAATCCTTTAGTCTTATTATACCTAAAATATCAATTATTGTTTGCAATTAAGTAAATCAGATGAAATCCATAAAATATTTATAGTTCCCATCGTCTCTGATAGGAACTCATACCTATATTTTGTTAGTTTTAAAATTATTAAACAATGTACACACCCATCTGGACGATGGGAACTAGAAACGGAACCGCGACTTCAGTCGGGGCGTAATGAACTAAATGCTGTTGAGAGGATTTATTAGTTTTTTTATAACAGATATTTTGATATAATAAAAATATTAAATAAAAGGCTATAAATATGAGTGTAAATGAAGTATTAAAACAAGCATTAGAACTTAAAGCAGATGATAGATTTAAAATAGTTGATGAAATATTAAAAAGTCTTGATAAACTTGATGAAGAAATTGATGAAATATGGACAAATGAATCTATAAGTAGATTAGAAGCTTATAGAAAAGGTAGTTTAGAAACTGTATCAGAAGAAGATTTTTTTAATTATAAATATGCAAATTAAATATTTAAAACTAGCTAAGCTAGAGTTTCATGATGTAATATCATATTACGAAACAGAGCAAAAAGGTTTAGGTCGGAAATTTGAATCAGATATTAAATCCTCAATAAATAGAATTAAAAAATTTCCAACTGCTTATGCTAAAATCAGAAATGATATTCATAAATGTGTACTTCATAAATTTCCTTATAATATTT
>JAYEJC010000003.1:0-30852 GCA_034660335.1 Campylobacterota bacterium | reverse complement strand
TCAAATTTTAGATTTTCACCATAACTATTATTACCATCTATTAGTGGTGTTGTGTCATTTGTGAGGTTGTCATCGTTTGTACCATTTTGACCGAAGCTATCACTTGCATCTGCTAGGTTTGGTATAGCTGGAGTTGATATCTTTGTATCTATCTCAAAGTTTGCACTACTATTTATATCTGCTAGTGGATTGCCCGCTTTATCTGTGATATTTGATATAGATACTTTTATAGTATTTGTAGTATCTTCAAAACCATCTGTTGGGGTAAATGTAGCTATAAAAGTGATATTTCCATCACTTGAGCTTATGGCACTTAGAGTTCCGTTTGTATCGCTTAGGTTTATATCACTATTTTCAAAGTTTAGAACTGATTCAGAAAAAACTATAGTTAAGTTTGTATCATCCCCTATCTTTAGAGCTGTATCATCTAGTACTATAGAGGTGACACTAGGTGCAGTCTCATCAAATATCACACTTGAAGTATCTGTAGCAGATGTCACTTGTACACCTGCGTTTCCTACACTATCACTAAAATCAATAGTAAATGATATAGCCCCAGTAGTATCCCCTACACTCATATCATATGTAGCTGTGTAGTTATCTCCTGCTGTATTTGTCACTGTTGCATTATTACCATCGATTGTTACTGTAGGATTTGCACTGAGTGTTTCACTTGAAGTAAATGCTAGAGTGATAGTATCTCCTACTTTTGCAAGTGCTGTATCGTTTGCATTGTTTGAAGATATACTATTTGCTGTGATAGTTGGAGCAAGAGTATCTACTGTATAGTTTGCACTTACTAGAGTTCCACTTAGGGCATTGTCATTTGTATCTGTTATATTTGATATATTTAAAGTTATTGTATTTGTATCATCTTGGGTATCTACTGATGGGGTAAATGTAGCTGTAAATGTTATATTGTCATTTGTGGCTAGATTTGTTAGTGTTCCATTTTCTACACTAAAATCAGTAGTATCTAAGTTTTGAACAACTTGGCTAAACTCTACTGTTAAAGTAGTAGTTTCACCTTTTATAAGCTCTGTATCTGTAAGAGTAAGTGTATTTGCAGTAGGTGCTAATGTATCTATCTCAAAGTTTGCACTTACACCATTTGCACTTAGAGTATTTCCATTGTTGTCTGTGATGTCGCTTGTATTTACTGTGATGGTATTTGTAGTATCTTCTATATCAACTGTTGGGGTAAATGTAGCTGTATATATTATATCATCTGTAGTACTTACCTCTGTTAGTGTACCGTTTTCTATAGTTAGGTCTGTATTTTCAAAGCTTTGTACCGCTTCACTAAAAGTGATAGTTACTGTAGCTGTATCGCCTATCTTTAGAGCTGTATCATCTAGTACTATAGAAGCAACAGTTGGATTTGTCGTATCTACTGTTTGGGTATTTTCTGTATCACCTGCAAAGGCATTTCCTACTGCATCAGCTACATCTGTAGTACCTAATTCTACTGATATATTCAAAACACTATCATCATCTGCTGTTACTTCTAGGGTATAAGTATTTGCATCTGTAGCTGTAAAAGTACCCTTGGTACCATTTGTCACGGTCACATCATCTGTACTAAAGCCTGTGATATCTTCACTGAACTCAAAAGTATACAAAGTGTTATCGTTTGTATCTGTTAATATATCTGCTTGATTGTCTGTAATAGTAACAGTTGGAGCAAGAGTATCAAAATCTTGAGTAGCATTAGCTGTAGCAGTGTTGTCTTCGGTCGTTGATTCTGAAGTAGCAGCAGAAGCGGCTATATCAGCTGTGATTGTACCTGCATTGGTATTGGCAGTTGGTGTTACTACTAGAGTATACTCTGTAGCACTAGTAGCTGTAAAAGTACCTTTTGTACCACCTGTTATAGCTACATCATCTGTGTTGAATCCAGTGACCGCTTCACTCCATGTAAAAGTAAATGTCACATCACTATTTGTCGTCGCATCACCAATATCATCTGAAATCTCAACAGATGGTACACCAGCATACAACGATATATTAAGAAACAACAAAACAAATAGTTTTTTTAAAATTCTCATACTTCCTCTTTCTTACATCTTATTTCAAACTTCTTACTTCTCTTTAACCATCCATAAATAATAGTTATCTTTATCTTCAAACTTCGCTTTCTCTATTAAGCTTACTGTTTGAACACTATTTGAGCTTGTTTTTATATTTTCTTCATAGCTTGAGCTACCATCACTTGATATAGATGCTTGTGAGTTGGCATCTACTCTTGTACCTTTTCTACTCTCAAAAGCAGCTTGTGCTTTTAGCTTGGCTATATAGTGTAGCTTTTTTTTGTTTTTTATCTTTTTTTTACTTACTATTGATACTACACCGATATTTCCACCAAAGTCTGGGTTTGATACCCATAGTGGTCTACCTTGCGAATCTTTTGTTGGTTTTTTTATCTCTTTTTTTTGTGTTGTTGTTTTTGTTGTGCTTGTACAACCAACAAACATACTACTAGCCAAAGCTACACAAAGTGCTGTTTTTAAAACAGTTTTATTCATTTGTTACATCCTTTTTATAAAATAATCTTAATCCAATATTGTAGTTCACCTCATCGCTATAGTACTCAGCCATACCATCTGAGAGCTCTATATAGCTAGAAAATGAATTTCCTTTGTACATAAACTCACCATCTTGTAAAGTAAGCTCAAAGATATTTCCACACATATCATATACACCAGATAAGCTAGGCTCAAAGCTAGCTACAGGTAGTATTGTAGAGTCGTTTTCATTTGTACTTAGGTATATATTTTCAGGAAGTTCACCATCATCTTCTAAATCTTCTGGTGTTTGATTTCCCCAACAATAATCAGTAGTACCACTATTTGAAGCCACATAAGACCAATCCTCTACAGTTGGTATTATCATATCTCTTTGTGTTTTTTTTGATATCCATGATACAAAGTCATCTATCTTATCTATCTTGAAACAAACAGCAGGATACTCATAGAACTCCTCTGGTGTGTTTTTGAAGTCTTTTGCTTCTTCTGGTAAAAATGAGTTGTCTATACAATACTGATCAAAATATTTTTTTGTTCTTTTTCTTTTTAAAAACTCTTTTACTACACCCAGTGTCAGCTCTGTTTGAGCTACAAAAAGTGTAGAGTATCCTTTTTTTACAGGTATAAACTTCATAGTACTATTTTCAAACTCAAACTCAAGAAGATCATCATCTGTGATCTCATCTTTTAATGATATAGATGAAAATACCAAAAGCCCCATTTTATTGTTTTTGTCCAAAAATGGTAGGGTATGTATAGTCTCAAACTTCACAGATTTGTGTTTGTTTTTTGTAGTACTTGATAGATCAGAAAAATCGATGAGAGTCTCAAGCTGTTTCACCTCTGTAACATCTACACTTGATACATATGATTTGATTTTTCTATTTAAAAAATCAAGCTCCTCTTTATATTGTACTGTTTCGCTATATACTTTTGGCGATAGAAGTGTGACATTTCCTATTGTCTCTTTTGTGATTGGGATATTGTAGTAGTTTAGAAGTTTTTTCAAACTACTCAACTTCTCTTCTAGCTTGTTTGCTACTAATACTTTGTACTCTTTTTTTGTATTAAAATCAGACTGAATAGCCTCTACTTTTAGAGATTCTTTGTTGTGTGTTTTGTCTAGTTTTTTTAGTACTTTTAGTATATCATCACTACTGTTTTTGAAATCACTCTTATACTTTTGTAGATCTACTTTTGTTTTTAGAGTATCTATAAAAGGTGCTACCATATCTTTTGGTAGTCTGTATTTTTTTGCTAATACCTCTGTCAAATCCTCAAAGCTATGTGATTTTAGATCTGTTATATACAATGATGACTCTTCAAATGTATCGTTTTGTACAGTTGTTGTGTTTGATTGTTTTGTTGTGTTTGTTTTGATAAATGGATTTTGTAGTACTTTTAGTACTTTTATTGTTGTACCTGTTGCTCTTATGACATACTCATATACACTATCTACAGTTTTTTGACCAAAATCTTTTTGTGTTTTGATTACACTTTGCATAGATACACTTGCCAAAGTTTTTTTTAGTGTAGTGGTTTGGTCATATTTTTTTATAGCAAACTTATCAATAACAAAACGATTTAAATCTTTTTTATAATCAAACTCACCCTTTGAAGATACCAAAATATATGAGTATCTATCTATTTGTTTGTTTTTTGAATATATTGAGTTGATTTTTCTATCGTACTGTTTTTTACCATTTTCTAGGGATTCTTCTAGCTGCTTGATATCATAAAAGCTAAGCTCTAGCTCACTTCTAAGATTTGTCAGCTCTTTTAGGTCTTTTCTTATTTTTTCTATTATCTCTAGGTGTTTTGCTATAGCTATAGGCTGTTCTTTTAGATCTCTAAAGTTATAAGATGAGTAGCTATCTGTAAAGTTTAGCATCAACTCTTTTGTATCTATAGTATTTACAGATAAGTTGTTTGTTTTTGCTAAACCTTTTAGTGACAACTCAGAAGCACTCAAAAGTGTACCTAGAGAAACAACTACAAATAAAGACTTTTTTATTTTATTTATCATACTAGCACCACCTTATAGCTGATGTACTTTGATAAAGTTTTTATCTTTGTACCCTATATAGGTCAAAACTACATTTGCTATTGTATTTACATAGTGTAGCTCTTTGTCCTCAAGACGCGGCATAATAAACTGCGTATCAAGATAGTTTACATTATCAACTTTTAGTACTATTTTTAGCTCCGATCTACCCTCTCTATCTATAGTCTCTGATACAATCAAAAAATATTTTGTACTAAAGATAAGCTTTAGATCATCCTCTAACTCTTCATTTTTTTCTATAAGCTCATCTTGAACTTGCTTGTCATCTGTATAGTCATATTTTGAAAGAAGCTTAATAATCTCATCTTTTGCATCTAACTCTTGAAACTCTATTTGATTTGTTTCATCTTTGTAGTAGTTGTTCATTTGGTTGTTTATAGTCTCTATGATAAACTCATCATCAACACTACTACTATTTAGTAGTACAAATTCATAAGCAAATAGCTGTAAACTAAGAGCAAATATTGTTAGTAACTTTTTCATCTATATATCCCTTTCTATAAGTGTTTTGTTTTTGAAGTCATATGCTTGTATATTTACTTTACCTTTTGAATAATGTTTCATATATTCTATCATATTATCATCGTGAGTTATCAATAACATTGAGTTATCTACACCTAGATTAAACTCTTCAAAAACTATTTTTAACATCTGTTTTTTTACATCCGTGTTAAATGACCTCAACATCTCATCAGCTAAAAGATATTTTGAATCACTTATCAACATCCTAGCCAACATCACTATCTCTCTTTGTCCATTAGATAGTGTACCTATTTTTTTATGTTTATAATCTTTTAAGCTAAAGGTTTCAGTTGGACTTAAGTTTATATGGTGAAATGAGTCATATATTTTCTCTAATCTTTGATCGATAAGAGTTTGTTTTCTTCTTGCAAAAACAGCAGGAAATATAATATTTTCTTCTACACTCATATCTTTTATATAAAAAAAGTTTGAAAAATTTATACTCATATACTTACTTCTTAGTGTGTCAATTTTATGATTTAATTTTGTAAAACGAAAATCATCCCATACAACCTCACCATCAAAGTTTTCTAACAAACCTGCTAATATATATATCAATGTAGATTTTCCTACACCTATATGACCATATACAAGTTTTATTTGACCTTTATCTTCTAGTTTGAAAGATGTATTTTCTAGGATATGCTTCATCTTTTTTGTTTCTTTATCAAAAAAAGAGAAGCTTATATTGTTACACTCTAAAGCCATCTTATTGTCCTTTTATTAGATTTAATTTTTTTATCTCTTTATACTCTAAAATATAAAGCAACACAACATATACAAAAAGTATAGAGAGTGATATCACAAAATCACTCAAACTAATGCTAAACTCTATAAAGAAGTATTTCAACATTATTTGATTTATTATCTCTTGCTCTTTTATCATAAAGATATAGTTTAAAACAGCAGATATCAAAAAACTAGTGAAGTTTATATATGCTTGATATGGTATCTTCGAACCATACAACTTAAGCAGTGACAACTCAGAGTTAAAGTTTGAGTAAAACTGTCTTAATACAATATACATAGCTACAAACAAAATCATCAAAATAAAAATAGCAAGCACCAATACAGTAGTATCAAATAAAAACTTTTTTGGTTTGATACTAGGAATAATATCTTCTTGAGTTAAAATTGTGAAGTTTTTATCATACTTTGATACTATATTTGATAGCTCTTTTAGTTTTGAACTACTACTAAAAGCAGCAGAGTATATATCTATAAAGTTGTTTTTATTTTCAATATTTAACACCTCTTGCATATACTCTTTGTTTATCATAATTATATTTTTGTCATAAAATTTTTCGGGATTGTACTCCACTGTACTTCTTATGTTTATTGGGTATTCGTAGTTTTCATTGATTATAGTGAAGTTTTCCAATAAACCAAAGTTGTTTAGATCTTGTGCTAAAAATGAAGATGAAACTGCTAAGTTTCCATTTTCTTGTGAAAAAATAAGATCAATCAAATCTGTAAGTTCATTTAGGTATACAAGTTCTGGGTCTTGTTTATCATCTGCATCATCATCTGCAAAAGAGTGTAGCTTTAGCTTTAGTACCATTCTATTGTAGTTTATAAAATCTTTTAAGATATGAGACAAAAATCTTTTAAAGTTTTTGATTTTTGTTTTATCCTCTTTAAAATTTATGATTATCTCACCATTTGATATCTCTGTACTATCTACATATCTATTATCACACTCTAAGTTTTGATATTTTATAGATATGTTTTTTATGCTTGTTATATCTTTTGCTGCTAATACTATTGATTTGTAGTAGATGTCGTTGTATATTATTTTTGTTGAAAATACTTTTCCATCAACTTCTACTTTTATATCTTGGGCTTTGTCTTTTTCTATTTTCTCTTGTAATATATCTATTTTATCTTTACAATTTATAGCTTCTATTTTCAAAATATCATCAACTATTGTGATATTTTTACAAAATCCATACTCTATTGGTGTGTTTTTTGATAATAACTTAACACTATTTATATCTTTTATCTTTAAACCATTTAGTTTTATAGATATAGATTGTTCATCTTGATATATGATATTTTGTATAGCTAATCTATGCTTTTGATTATCAATCAATAGATCAGCCTCTTTTGAAAAATTTAGACTTTTTACAAAAAGTTCCAAACCATTTGTAAGAAGTAGATCTTCGCTATCTATTATAGATACATTTTGAATATATTCATAACCGCTTAGGATATCTATGTTGTCATTTGAGTATTTTGATTTTAGTTGTTCTACTAACTTAGTCATATCTTTATCATCTATATTTGTTAGCTTTACTTTTATATCTGGTATATTTCCATAATCAGATCTAAGATAATCATAAAAAACATTTTTTGTTCCAATACCAACCATAAATATCACAATCAATGATGAAAACATAACAGACAACAATAATATATTTGGGACCCTTTGTTTTAATATAAAAACAATCACACTAAGCTTTGTCATAATGGCAACCTATGGTATTTGATAGATATTAAAACAGATACAATAAATCCTATCAAAATTAATAAATATAAGATATTTGAAAATAAACTAAAATCAAGCATTAGATTAAAATCTGTAATCACTTGTATTAAATATGATATTAGATTATACTCAAGTAGTACAACAAAAGATATAGCAATAGTATATAGAATAAAGAAAAAAGTGTATAAAACAATAGTTCTATATATATTTAGACCATATAGCTTTGTAAGAAAAATAGAGGCTTCAAACTCTTTTGCAAGTGATGAAAATGCGATAATCATAAATGTAAGTAAAAATATAAAAAATGTAGTAAGAAATGTAGAAGAGACCTCTTTTGCAAGTAAAAATACACCTAAATCATCATAATCAATATATTTTTTCCAGTTGTCTATAGAGTGTGAACCATAAAGATTCTCTTTGATAAGCTTATCATCTGTATATATCACTTTTTTTGCAAATGGTAGATATGCTATATCTACTGAGCCTTCATTTGATACAAGAAGCCATTTTTCATTGTTGTCTAGCTCGAATACACATATTGGATATGGATTGTATTCATCATCTTCATTTTTGAAATAGATGGTTTTTTTATCAAAGTTTGTATCTTGAACAAAGTTGTTGTAAAGCCTTGAGCTTAACCATACTGTTTGTTTTGATTCTTTACACTCTTGGGATATTTTTAGTGTAGAGAAAAGGTCCTCTTTGTAGTTGTCATCATATGTTCTGACATTCATAAATTTTGTTATATCTTTATCTCCATCATAACTAAACTCAACCTCTTCACTATGTACAAACACTTCATTTTTTATTGTGATTTTATCTTTGTATTTTGCTGATAGTTCTTTGGATATTTTTGTAGAGCTTGTTATAAACTCTGGATATAAACCTTTTAGGGAGTTTATAAAAATATCTTCGTATATAAATAAGCCTTGTTTTATAATAAGAAAAAAAGTTATAAATAATGTAATCGATACAAAACTTATATATTGTGTACTTTTATTTAAAATAACAAGTATTATTTTCAAAGCAAAATAGTAAGATCTAAATATATACCAATACATTATAATTTATTCCTATTTTTTCTTTAATATTTTAGCAATTTTTTTTGCTGAATTTTTAATATCACCTTGAGATATTTTTACTATTTTTTTATCTCTAATCATAGATTTTGTTTTGATTGTTTTTGATCTTTTTGAATGTGCATCAAAAATCACCAAATTATAGTAACCTTTCTCTTGGTTTTTTCTACTTTTCTTTTTGTCTATTTTCAAATAAACATAAAATCTAGCATTCTCTTTTTTTAACTCTTTTAAAATATCATCTTTTTTACTCACTAAAGATTCTTGATATTTAAAACTTACTTTCTTTTTATATTTTTTTTGTAGATATAGTCTAGCTTCTGTCATCAATACTATTGATTTTTTGAATACATCTTTTTCATAACCTTTAGGTATAGTTTCACTCATAAGAATAACATACTCAGGACCTCTACCAAAAGCAACACTAACCATAAAAAACAACAACAATACTAATTTTTTCATTCTACTCATCCTGACTCGCTATATCACCTAGTGCATTATCTATAAGATCAACGATAGCTTTTCTTATCTTTTCATACTCTGATTTTCTATCAAATACCCGTCTTACATCACCATTTCTATCAATCTTTAGTGACAATGTCACAATAGATTCACTCATACCTTTTTCAAGTCCAAAAAAACCATCAAGTGCAACTTCAAAGTCTGTTTCTTTATCTTGAAGAAGATTTTTTTTCATCTCGTCGTATTGGATAATCTCTGGTAATATAACAAATGTTGAACCATTTGCTATTAAAAGGTCTGTCAAAAATTCATCATCATGATCTTCATATTCTCTATAAAAAGATTTTATTTTATTTCTTAAGCTTCCTCTTGCCATCTCTCTTAGTGCTTGATATTTTAGCTTCTCATTTGAGCCATATTTTACAGGTACTACTACCATCCCTAGAGCTTTGTACTTCTCTTTTCTTACCTCATTTGCTGCTATTTTAATAGTCTTGTTGATATCTTTCATCACCAAATAAATTTTTTCTGATAATGCTCTACTTATTTTATCTCTTGCATTATTATTTGCAAGATATTTTAAACTATCTGTCATAAACATAATATTTTCTAAATCATTTTTTTTCACATGGTGATATTTTTGTAATTTATCACAATATTTATAATCCTGAACATTATCTTCACAAAACATTTTTCCTGACCCTAGCAAACTACTTGAGCTTAACAATAACCCTGCAACAACTGCGGATAAAGAAAATCCAACTTTTTTGTTCATAACCTCTCCTATTTTATAGTATCAATTATTTTATACATAACTGTACCATTTTTTGATATTTTGTATTTTTTTGTAAACTTTAACTGCTTGTGATTTTTGTACAACCCTTTTAAAATTGGTTCTACTATATCTTTTGATTTGATTTTTATTTTCAATTCAGAGATACAACTATTTTTATTGTATTGGGTATTGTATCCCTTTTTTGTCACTTTTTTTATTGTTCTATTACAAAATCTTTTACCATCACTACTACTTAAAGATGTGTTGTATTTTACTTCTGCATTGTATGTTATAAAAAAAGAGCTTTTTTTGCTAGTGATTTTTTTGATTGATTCAAATGATATAGCATCTGATTTTGAAAGTTGTTTCTCTATTTTTTTGATAATAAGAGCTTGAACTTTTTTATCTTCTACTTTGTTTAGTTTAAATTTACCAGCACCCTCTAGTACCATAGACCAGTTTGATACATATGATTTGACCAAAATAGGTAGATTGTTTTTCATAACAATTTTAATATATTTTGTACCTTTTGTTTTATTGATAATATCATATCCATCTTTTGTTTTTTTTACAGATGCTACCATCTTCATAACACCAGATTTTTCAAATAATATTATATTTTCAACAACTTTATTATCAATGATTTGTTTTAAAACCTCTTCTAAACTAAGTAGTGTTATTTTTCTTTTATTAAATAACTCTATTGAGTTTTTTCCTGTTTTTGTGACCAAAAGCATATCGTTGTTTTTTACTTTTTTTAGCTTTCTATTAAATTTCTCTTTAATATCATCGCTTAATAGGTCCATTTTTGTTCTTACAATAAATCTAACATCAATATTATTTTTAGAAAATTTTATATCTCTTGTACCTGCATCTAAATATTTTATTTTCTTATCTACAAAAAAATTAACTTTATCAGCTACACCATAAGATTTTGTAAAAATATTATTATTTTTATTATAATTTATCTCATAATAACCCAAATCTTTAGCACCTTTATTTATCTTATAAAACAAGCTTGTATTTGTATTTGCATTTAAGATATTAACAAAAATAAAAAGCAACCCTACTAATAATTTCATCATAATTCCCTTTTAATTATTGGTATCTATAGAGTTAAATCTATAGATACCAAACTTTTTATACCAAATCAAAATTTGGTCTTATTTTTCTAACTCTTTGTTTAGTTCACCTTGTGCTCTTGCTGCTAATAGTTTTTGGTAAGCTGCTTGGTCATTTTTGTAAGATGATTGTGCATTTTGCTCTATTAGGTCTGCAACTGAATTTGTATCAATAGTCATAAGTACATACAATGTACCGCTTCTACTTGTCCATGCTGCGTGTTGTGATGTACCTATTAATGATTGTTTTGTAATCTGTTTTGATACAGATTCTGCTGTCATATCCATTGTTCCACCATTTGCTGATGTTTGAGAAGAAAATGTTTTAAACATAGACTTAACTTTTACTTGTAATCTTTTTGCAAGATTGTTTCTTGCATTGTTCATAGCTAGCTCTCTTTGAAATCCAAAGTCATTCATCGCATTTTTTGGAGCTGTTCCCATCTCTGAAATTTTACCTTTTACATACGGTATTTGTACCCAATCAGGTGCACCTTGAAACTCTGGGTCTACATAAACATCAGGTTTGCTTGCACAACCAACCATTAAAAGTGCTGCTACTAATACGCTTGCTATATATTTTATACTTTTCATTTTTTATCCTTTTTTTTAAAAATCAAACTTATCGTCTGAATTTGATTCATCACCAAATTCACTATCAAGTGAATCAAATGCAGAACTTGATTTTGCACCTAGTACTGCTTCGTTTATATCCATAAGTCTGTTTTCTTGATAAAACTTAATTGTTTTAGCTGGAATACAAGCTCTTACAAATGCCATTTTTACTTCATCTTCATAAGTAACTTTGCTATAGTTTAGATTTTGTTTGACAAAAACACCTAGATTTTCATCTACTTTAAATCCATCTAATAACATTTTTTCTTTTTTATCTTTGATGTTACTTTTATTCTCATAAATCACAACTTCAATAACATCATTGATTTTTTTTGTCATTTTTATCTTTGAATTTTTCTTTGCTATATCTATTGAGCTAAATCCACCTTTTTGATGTGTAAACACACACATCTCATCTTTTACAGGCTCCATATACCAAGAGGGAGCACCACCAATCTTAACACCATCCATCTCATCAAGATATTTTTGAGTCATATGCTTAACTAATGTTTCAACCATCGGAGCTACAATTAACATAATCATAACAGCCTCCTTTTTTTGTGATTCTTAAGTATTATATCTAATTAAAAATAAATATATCTAATTTAATAAGTTACAAAAACATTACATTTTAGTTAAATGCAGTACAATCTTATATTAAGTTTTAATTAAGATTAAGAAAGAAATTACGCGTGATTAGATGAGCTATAACAATATATTGACTAATTTTTATTTTGAAAATAGATAAAAAGTAGTTAATTACCAGTGCTATTTCCTTTAATCTTAAATAAAACTTATTAGAAGATTGAACTAAATTCACTTTTAAGGCAGCTCTTTAATATTTGATTTGTATAATTTTTATGCTATAATCGCTTAGCTAATTATACAAAGGGAAAACTTGACATTTAAAAGTAAGAAAAAAAGCAACTTTGGTGTTTTATTTATTATGATATTTATTTTAGCATTAGTTGCTATAGGATATATATATCTTTCACCTGCATTTGAACAAAACAAACCAAACATTCATGCAAACAGTAAAATCTACTGGAATTTAAGATCTACACTAGATATCAAAATAGATGATGAGAGTGGAATCAAATACTACAAAGTGATATTTGATGATGGAAATAAAAAAATTGTATTAAATCAAGAGGTTCTTAATGATGTACAAAAATCTATTGATTTAAAAGTAAATGCTCCAAAGCTAGATATGTTTTATAAAGATACAGATGCAAAAATCTATATTGAAGTTGTAGACAATAGCAAATGGAACCTACTAGAGGGAAATAAAGCTACAAAAACAATTGATATCAAAGTAGATACAAAACAACCTGTAGCAAATGTTTTAGCAAACTCTAGGTATATACAAAGAGGTGGTAGTGGTGTAGTTGTAGTAGAAGTAAGTGACCCAAATCTAAAAGATATGTATGTCACATTTAATGGTGAAAAAAACTTCAAACTAATGCCATACAAAAAAGAGAACTATTATGTAGCTTTAATAGCATGGCCTATTGAGTTTGAAAAATTCAAAAAAATAAGTTTGGTAGCTACAGATAAAGCAAACAACAAAAAAATAACAAAAATACCTTTTTATATTCAGAAAAAAACAATTAAAACAGACAAAATCAAACTAAATGAACAATTTATTAAAAATGTAAGTGCATCTGTTATAGAGCAGAGTTTTGAGCAAGTACCATCTAAACTTGAAGATATATTTATCTACTCAAATAAAGATTTAAGAGAAAAAAATATAAAAACAATTGAAGATGTTGCACTAAAAGCTATGGAAAACAAACAAATAGATAGCTTTGATATCAAAGCATTCAAAAGACTTAGAGGGTCGAAGACTATAGCTGGATTTGCAGAAAGAAGACACTACTATTTAAATGGTAGCAAGATAAATGAAGCTTGGCATTTAGGTATAGACTGGGCTAGTGTAAGAAAAGCACCAATAAGAGTATCAAATGATGGTGAAGTTATATTCAAAGATTTCTTGGGCTTGTATGGAAATACAATAATAGTAGACCATGGTATGGGACTAGCATCATTATACGCACATACAAGTACACAAAATGTAGTACTACAAGAGCAGGTATCAAAAAATCATAAACTAGCAAATACAGGATCAACTGGTGCTGTTTTTGGAGATCATCTTCATTTTGGTATGTTGGTTCAAGGTGTAGAGGTAAATCCTTTGGAGTGGATGGATAGAAACTGGATAAAAACAAGAATAACAAATATACTAAAAAATGCAAATAAACAGATAGCTGGTAAGAGATGAAACAAAGAACAATCAAAAAAAGTGTAGAGATAGTAGGTATTGGTCTACACAAAGGTGTACCTGTAAAGATGAAGCTAGAACCACTTGATGATGATATGGGTATCATCTTTTATAGATCTGATGAAGCTGTATCTATACCACTTACCCCTGAGTATGTTATTGATACAAAGATGGCTACTGTTATAGGAAAAGACAATGTGGTTATATCTACTATAGAGCATCTATTATCAGCTATCTATGCTTATGGTATTGACAACCTAAGAGTAGTGCTTGATAATGATGAGATACCAATACTAGATGGTAGTAGCAGTGGTTTTTGTATGCTTTTAGATGAAGTTGGTATCAAAGAACAAACAAAAAGCAAAAAAGCTATTTTGGTAAAAAAAGAGATTGAGGTGAAAGTTGATAATAAATTTGTAAAACTAAAACCATCAAATCACATAGTTTATGACTTTTCAATAGATTTTGAACACCCTGCTATTGGTGAACAAAATTTTAAATTTGATTATTCTATTGAGGAGTACAAAGAAAATATCTCTCGTGCTAGAACATTTGGATTTTTACATGAGGTGCAGTACTTACGAAGTATAGGATTAGCACAAGGTGGAAGCTTGGAAAATGCAATAGTTTTAGATGATCAAAAGATCTTAAATCCAGAAGGACTAAGATATGATGATGAGTTTGTTAGACATAAAATACTTGATGCTATAGGAGATATGTCACTTTTAGGATATACACTAATAGGTGAATACAACGCACATGCAGGTAGTCACCACCTAAATCACCTACTAACAAAAAAACTCTTAGAATCTACAGAAAACTATGAGATAGTGACACTTGAATCAGTGAAAAATGAGGTAGAAGTACTTCAAAAAGCATATGCAAAGGCTTAGTGTTTGTATAAAGTTTTTATAATCCCTATATCAAATCCTATTTTAGTAGGTGTATATGATCAAAATAATAATCTAGTAGAGGTATTTCAAAAAGATGGTAAAACAAGTGATATTTTACCAAATATTTTCAAAACAATTTTAGAAAAATACTCTTTATCTTCTATATTTTATGTAAATGGTCCAGGTAGTTATATGTCTATAAAAGTCTCTTATATATTTTTAAAAACAATATCTATTGTTCATAATATAAAACTAAAAGCCTCTAGTGGCTTTAATTTTAATAACAATAGCCCTATTAAAGCCTTGGGAAAAAAATACTTTTTTAATACCAAAGATGATACAATAATAGTAGATTTTTTAGATAAAGATAAACAACTAAAAGAGTTTTTACTTCCAGATAAAATCGATGAAACTATATTTAGTGAAGATAGTTTACCAAATTATAATTTACCCGCTATAAATTAAATAAGGAAAAAAATGAAAATAAGCGTACCGGCTACGAGTGCAAACTTAGGACCAGGCTTTGATACATTGGGCTTGGCTTTAAATATTAGAAATCAAGTGGTTATAAAACCTGCTAAATTTCATAGTGTATCACTAAGAGGTGAAGGCTCTGATAATCCAAAACTAAAAGATAACAATATGTTTATCTCAACTTTTAATGATTTTTATCAAAATCTCAGTTCAAAAAGACAACAGTTTAGGTTTGAATTTATAAATGAGATACCACTATCAAGAGGCTTAGGAAGTAGTAGTGCTGTTATTATTAGTGCTATTGCATCTGCATATGCAATAGAGGGTATAGAACTAGATGATAAAAAGCTGTTAAACTTAGCACTAAGTTATGAGTCACATCCAGATAATATTACACCAGCTGTTATGGGTGGATTTACTGTATCTACTATTCATGAAAATGAAGTTTTTTTTATAAGAAAATCTATACCAAAATCACTAAAAGCGATAGTAGTAATTCCAAATAGAGCAATATCAACAAACTTATCAAGAAAAACATTGCCGTTTAAATATAGCAAAGAGGATGCAGTTTTTAATATATCACATAGTTCACTTCTAACAGCAGCTTTTATAAATGAGGATTGGAGAATGCTGAAAAAAGCATCAAAAGATAGATTTCATCAATATTATCGAATGAAACAGATGCCAGAACTTTTTGCAGTTCAAAAAACAGCACTACGAAACGGTGCTTTGATGAGTACACTATCTGGAAGTGGTTCTACATTTTTCAATATAGCATACAACAAAGATGCCCCTAGATTAGTAAAAAAACTACAAGATAGTTTTCCACATTTCAAAATATTTGCATGTGATTTTGATAATGATGGTGTTATTGTAGAAGATTAAGGGCAATTTAGATAAAATGCTAAAATTACCAATAAGAACTTGTATCTCTTGTAGAGAAAAGCAAGAGAAAAAGTTATTAATTAGATTACAGTGCAATGATAAAAAATTAACTTTTTTTACAGGTAAAGGGCGAAGTTTTTATATATGCAAACCTTGCTTAAACAATGAAAAAAAAGTAGAAAAAGCATTATATAGACACTGTAAAAATAGAGATGAATATATCGTACAATTAAAGGAGATATTAACGAATGGAAGATAAAGTAAGGGTTTTTGAAATAGCTGAAGAGGCTGGTGCTACAAGTACAGAAGTAATAAAAAAAGCAGCAGAACTATCAATTGTTTTGAAATCACCACAATCTACTGTTTCTTTTGAACAAGCTGAAGCAATAACAGATTTTATAATGACAGGAAAAAGTAATTTACTACCAAAAACAAATATGAAAAAAGCAACTACAGTTAAAAAAGCTGAAGAGTCTAAAGAGAACAAAGAGGAAGAAGTAAAAGAGGAAGTTAAAAAAACAGAACCTAAAGCTAAAACTAAAACTTCACTCTCACCTATAAAATCTATAGGAAAAACTCCATTAAAAAGAAAAGAACTCAAAATAGTTCAAAAGAAAAATGTAGTTGAAAAACCAAAGATTGTAAAACCTACAGAGCCTGAAACAAAAGCTGTAGAGACAAAAGTAGAAGAGGCAAAACCTGTAGAGACTAAACCAAAAGCAGAAGAGATAAAATCTACAACTACTACAACAAAAGTTGAAAAAGCTACAGAGCCAGAGGCAAAACCTGCTCAAGCACAAGTAGCAAAAGCTGTTGATGCAAATGGAAATCCAAAAATCACTCTTAAAAAAAGAGGATTAACAATTGTTAAGAAAAAAAGACCAAAACTAGAGATACCAACAACTACAGCAGCTAAAAAACAAAAACTAACTTCTATGAGTGAGTTATTTGGTGGTTCACCTGAGTTAAAAGAGGATTATACTCCAAGACAAAGAAAACCAAAAATAAAACAAGCAGCAAAAGCACAAGAGCATGGAAAAAAACTAAAAGTTGAGAGCAACTCTAGTGATTTTAAATCTACAGAATCTATTTTAGGTGAAGAGGTTGTTTTACTTGATATGGGGCTTATGGAAACATCGAAATTTTTACAAGAAACTCCAAAACCAAAAAATATAAGAACAACAAAACCAAGTGCATTTGGAAATGTTCCTAGAGGTTTAAAAAGAGGTAAAAAGAAAAAGAAATATACTAAAAAAGTTGAAGAGTTAGAGGTAACAGAAGTTACTATACCTGAAGATTGTAGAGTATATGAGTTTGCTGAAAAAATTGGTAAAACAGCTGGTGATGTTATAGGTAAACTATTTATGCTAGGTATGATGGTTACTAAAAATGATTTCTTAGGAAATGATGAGATTGAGATTTTAGGTGAAGAGTATAATATTGAAATCACTATAAAAGATGAGCTAGAAGATGTTAATTATGTTGAAGATTATAATGAAGAAACAATAGATAAATCAAACTATATCACAAGACCACCTGTTGTTACAATCATGGGGCATGTAGATCATGGTAAAACTTCACTTTTAGATAAAATCAGAAGCTCAAGAGTAGCAGCTGGTGAAGCTGGTGGAATCACTCAACATATCTCAGCATATACTATCAATAAAAATGGTCAAGATATCACATTTGTAGATACTCCAGGTCATGAGGCTTTTAGTGCTATGAGAGTAAGAGGAGCTAGCGTTACTGATATTATTATATTAGTTGTAGCTGCTGATGATGGTGTAAAACCACAAACTATTGAGTCTATAAAAGCAGCAAAAGCAAGTGGTGCACCTATCATTGTAGCTGTTAATAAAATAGATAAAGAAACAGCAAATATGGATATGGTAAAATCAGGTATGTCAGAACATGAGATGACACCAGCTGATTGGGGTGGAGATATTGAGTTTATTGGTGTTTCTGCACTAACTGGTGAGGGTATTGAAGATTTATTAGAAAATATTTTAATCCAATCAGAGCTACTAGAGCTAGAAGCAGATCCAGAAACTTTAGCAAAAGCTACTGTTATAGAATCTCTACAAGTAAAAGGTAGAGGACCTGTTGCTACTGTTATTGTACAAAGTGGTACTTTAAGAGTTGGTGATAATATAGTAGCTGATACTACTTTTGGTAGAATCAAAGCTCTACTTGATGATCAAGGAAAACCTTGTAAAGAGTTAGGTTTAAGTAGAACAGGTCAAGTAGTAGGACTAAATGATGTTCCACCTACAGGTTCACATCTAGTAGCACAAAAAACAGCTGCAGAAGCAAAAGATATAGCGACAATAAGAGCAGAACACGCAAGAGCAAAAGAGTTAAGTGCATCTACTAAAGTATCACTTGATGAGATGGCAGCACTTATAGCTGAGGGTAAAATCAAAGCTCTTCCTGTAGTACTTAAAGCAGATGCTGGTGGTTCACTTGAAGCTATCAAAGCATCTTTAGAGTCAATTAAAAATGATGAAGTAAAAGTAAAAATAATCTCTTCTGGTGTTGGTGGTATCACTGAAGCAGATGTAGCACTTGCTAGTGCTAGTGATGATTGTATTATTTTAGGATTTAATGTAAGACCTACAGGTTCTGTTAAAACTAAAGCAAAATCAGAAGGTATACAGATAAAAACATATAGTATTATCTATGGACTTATAGATGATATTAAAGCTACACTATCAGGTATGATGAGTGCAGTTGTTGTTGAAGAAAATACAGGTCAAGCACAAGTTCTTGAGACATTTGTTGTTCCTAAAGTAGGTACAGTTGCAGGTACAAAAGTTACTGATGGTAAAGTTGTACGAGGTGGTCTTGCTAGAATCATTAGAGATGGTGTTGTTGTTTATACAGGTGCTATTAAATCTCTTAAACGATTTAAAGATGATGTTAAAGAGGTATCTAATGGTTATGAGTGTGGTATTATATTTGAAAGCTACAATGATATCAGAGTAAATGACTATATAGAAACATTTATAGAGCATAAAGAAGAGCAAAAAATAGATTAATGAACAATAAAAGTATAAATCTTCAAAGAACCCAATCTTTACTAATGGAGCTTATTCCTGAAGCATTAAGTAGTCTTAGTGATCCAACTATTAGATCGCTAACTATTACTGATGTTGATTGTAAAAATGGAAAATATGATGCAAAAGTTTATTATGATGGTAGCGATTATGATAATGCAGAACTAAAAGAGATAAGAGCTAGTTTAAGAAAAACAAATGGAAGAGTAAAATCATATATCTTAAATGCCACAGGTTGGTACAAATGTCCAGATTTTACATATATTAAAGATGAAGATATTGAAAAACATAAAAGATTGGATTCTTTATTTGAACAGATAAAAACAAAATAAAGAGTAGATATGGAACTAAATGAATCTATAAAATTAGCAGTTGAGGGTGTTGGTCTTGAACTATATGATATCCAACAAACAAAAGAGCATAAAACAAATATATTAAGAGTTTTTGTGACACATAAAGATGGTGTAAATCTTGACCAATGTGCACATGCTAGCAGAATGATATCTCCACTTTTGGATATAAATGAACCTATGCATGGAAAATATAATCTTGAGGTAAGTAGCCCAGGAATTGAGAGAAAACTTATCACATTTCACCATTTTCAATGCTCAATTGGTAGTGATGTTAAGATAAAACTATTTTCAACAGAAAAATTAAAAGGTAAAATAATATCTGTATCTGATGACAAAAGTATTGTTATTGATACAAGTGAAGGTGAAAAAACTATAAAATTTGATGATGTTTTATCAGCTTCTACATATTTTGAGTGGTAAATAACAAAAAAATGAACTATCAACATAGCCAATTTATGCAATTGGCTATAACTAAAGCTTGGAGATACCAGCTTTTGACCTATCCAAATCCAGCAGTTGGTGCAACTGTTGTAAAAAACAATCAAGTACTATCTGTAGAGGCTCATAAAACTGCAGGTGAAGCTCATGCTGAAGTGTTGGCTTTAAGATCCGCTTATTTAAAACAATATCCAAATTCGCAATTAAAAGAGATATATTCATCTGTAGATATACATCATTTTCTTAGCTCTAAGCATAATGATTTTTTTGTAGATTGTGAGATATATGTCACACTAGAGCCATGTAATCATAGAGGAAAAACTCCTGCTTGTGCTATGCTTTTAGAGTCTATAAAAATAAAAAAAGTATATATAGGTACACTAGATCCAAACAAAAAGGCCACAGGTGGTCTACAAAGACTAAAATATGCAAAGATAGATGTAGAGCTTGGGATAGAAAAAAAATCAACAGATAAGCTTCTATATCCTTTTAGAAAATGGAACAAAGATAGATTTCTTTTTTTTAAAATGGCAATGAGAGAGGATGGTAGTATTGATGGTGGCTATATCACAACAAAAGATTCACTTAGTTTAGTTCATAAAATTAGAACAAAAATTGACCTTATGGTAATAGGTGGTCAAACAGTAAGAACAGATAGACCAACACTTGATGCTAGATTTGCAATAAAAAATATATCTCCAGATATTTTAATATACTCAAAACAAAAAGAGTTTGATAAAACAATTCCTCTTTTTAATATAAAAAATAGAGAGGTATTGATATCAGACAAACTACAGATCTCAAACAAAAACTTTGTTATGGTTGAGGGTGGATACAATATGCTAAATATAGTAAAAGATAGTATTGATTGTTTAGTTGTTTTTATTTCCCATAAGGTCAAATCAGATATCAAATTTGATTTTAAAAAATTAGGCTTTCAGATAATACATAGATACAATATCAATAGTGATGATGAGATACTATTTTTAGAACAACTTTAGTAATATAGGGTACTTAAAATATCATTTTCATATTCTACAACTAATTTATATCTTTTCCCATTCAAAATTATTTATATTCAATGAGTGTATATACTAATGTTTAAATAATATTATTGTAAAATCCATTTTATGAATAAAATAACAAAACTTTTAAACGACTTCAACGAACTAGTGATGTTCAAACACTCCATATTTTCATTGCCATTTATATTTATAGCTATGGTTGTTTCTGCATCTGGTTGGTTTGGTTGGTCCCTTCTTTTTTTGGGTACACTAGCAGCACTAACAGCTAGAAACTTCGCAATGGGCTTCAACAGATACCTAGATAGAGATATAGATGCACTAAATCCACGAACATCAAACCGACCTAGTGTAGATGGTCGTATAGCTCCAATGCAGATAGCTGTTTTTACTATTTTAAATGGTATTGGTTTTATTGTTGTTGCTTGTTTTGTAAATGATTTAGCTTTATATCTATCTATTCCAATTTTGATTGTTATTGCTAGCTACTCTTATTTTAAAAGATTTTCATTTTTAGCGCATATTATTTTAGGTATTTCACTAGGGTTAGCACCTATAGCAGGTGTTGTTGCAGTAGAAGAATCTATAACACTATGGTCTATCTATCTTGCTACTGGTGTTATATTTTGGGTGGCTGGATTTGATTTATTGTACTCTTTACAAGATATAGAGGTAGATAAAAAACTAGGACTTCACTCTATACCATCAAAATTTGGTCCAAAAAAAACTATGTTATTTTCAAAAATAATGCATATTTTTACTCTGTTTTTTTGGTTATTATTTGTTGTTGAAGCAAATCTTGGTTTATTTGCTTATATAGCTGTGCTTGCTAGTGCTATTATGCTTGCATATGAACATATTATTGTGAATAAAGATTTCACTAAAATAGATAAAGCATTTTTCACTATCAATGGTTATTTAGGTATATTATTTTTTATTTTGATTATTATGGATAGTATCTTTTAAATCAATAATACCAAATATAAAAAAAGGGTTAGTTTTAAAACTAACCCTTTTTTATTGTTGTTAAGATATTAACAAGATGGTACATTTCCTGAATCATTTGCATACTCATAGAAGAAGTCATAAAAGTGAGGAACATATTTTTCTTTTACTTTTTTAACTTTTGGACAAATAGTTTTAATCTCATTGATTAATTCACCATTTTCATTGATTGATTCCCATTCATCTTGAGAATGTTGAGCTGCCATTTTAGCACCTGGCATTCCACAGTGTTTTTTAAGCTTTTTTGAATAAAGCTTTTGACCTTTTGTTACATCAGCTGATGCTACAGTTGTAGTTAAACTTAAAGCAACCGCCGATGCAAATGCTAGCTTTAATAATTTATTCATTATTATTCCTTTTTGAAAATTTTCGTAAAAAGTATAGCATATCTTTTTTAAATTCTGATATAATCAACATATGAAACACTATATTTTAAAACAACTTTCAAAATTTTTGACAAATTATAATCTAATCAAACATATAAAAAGAGTAGATAACAATACAATAAAAATAGAATTTAACGATAGAAATACCTACTATTTTAATCTTAGCAAAGGTGATTCAAGTATTTATAAAAAAGAGTCAAATGACAATATCAAAAAAGATTTTAATGCACCTTTTGATGTGATACTCAATAAAAGATTTACCAATAGTAAACTAGAAAAAGTATATCTACTCAATGATGATAAAATATTGAGATTTGAAGTACATAGCAGATCAGCTTACAAAACACAACTCACCTACTTACAGCTTGAATTTACAGGAAAAAATACCAATATCATTATATTAGATGAAAATGAGATTATTCTTGAGGCTTTAAGACATATAGATGAGTGGTCATCTATAAGAGTGGTCAAAGTTGGACAAAAACTTGATAAGTTACAAAAGCCTGATTTTATTTATGAACAAAACAGTGTAGAAGATATCGATAGATTTTTATATGAAGTATATGAAAAAAAGCAAACTCATATATTAAAAAATATCAAAAAAGAGAAAATTACACAGCTTAATAAACAGATAAAAAAGATATCAAAAATCATAAACAACCTAGATGACTTAGAAACACTTGAAAAAAAATCTATAAGTTATAACCAAGAAGCAAGTGCTATTTTAAGTACCCTTCATAATGACACAGGCTATACAAAAAGTGTAAATCTCAAAAAATCAAACGACCTTTTTAAACAAAGTAAAAAAGCAAAACAAAAGGTCAAAAACCAATATATAGAACAACTCAACCTTTCACAAAAACTAGAATTTTTGAATAGAATGGTTACCATTATTGAGAGTTGTAAAGATACCAATGAGATAGAGTTTTATCTTCCAAAAAAAGATAAAAATCAAACAAAAACAAAAAAAGCCAACCCTTACCAAAGCTTTTTTATAGATGGCTATAAAATAATGCTAGGGAGAGATGAGAGAGAAAATATCTATCTACTTCAAAACTCAAGGGCGAGTGATTTTTGGTTTCATCTGCAAGGTCAAGTCTCTTCGCATGTGATAGTTTCAAATACAAAAAAATCTCTACCCCCATATATCATAGAGGAAGCTGCTAAAATATGTGCGAAGTTTTCTTTGAGTAGTGGTGGGGTTTATAGTGTTGATTTCACCCAAAGAAGAAATGTAAAGATACAAACAAGAGCAAATGTCTTGTACAATCCATATAGTACTATAGTAGTAAAGATATGATACGAAATAGTGCAAATAATACAAACAAAGGTAACTACTATGAAAGTAAAGCGTGTGATTATCTAAGTGAAGAAGGTTTTTTAATAATTGAGCGAAACTACCATGCAAAAAAGTTAGGGGAGATTGATATTATCTGTACAAAAGATGGTATATATCACTTTATTGAAGTCAAAAGTGGTGAGTCTTTTGAAGCGGTTTACAATATAACTTCATCAAAACTATATAAACTTTTTAGAAGTATAGAGTATTATTTAAAAATAAAAAAACTTGATGTTAGCTATTGTGTTGATGCGATTATATTTGCAGGTGAAGAGATGGAGATATTGGAGAATATAAGCTTATGAGTTATTATGAAAAAGAGCTAAGTGCATTAAAAAAAGTGAATAGATTTAGAGAAAGAAAACTTTATAAAAAAGAGTTGGTTGATTTAGCTAGTAATGACTATTTAGGACTTTCTAGTAAAAAAAAGCTTTTAAAAAAAGTATATAAAAAGGTCAAAAAAGAGCAATACTTCTCCCCAAAAGCCTCTATGATTGTAAATGGATATTCAAATATTCATAAAAAATTTGAAAAACTACTTTGTAAAACAAATGAGTTTGAAGATGCAATAGCCTTAGGGAGTGGTTTTTTGGCAAATATCTCTTTACTAGAGAGTTTAGCTAGAAAAAGAGATGTTTTATTTATAGATGAAGAGTATCATGCAAGTGGTATTTTAGCATCTAAACTAAGTGATGCTAGTATTGTATTTTTTAATCATAACGATACCAAAGAGCTAGAAAATAAAATAAAACTTCATAATAAACGAGGAAGAGTTATAATAGCTATTGAGGGTGTATACTCTATGGGTGGAGATATTGCACCAAAAGAGTTTGTCGACATAGCCAATAGATATGATGCTATACTTATAGTTGATGAAGCACATAGCTCAGGAGTAATAGGAAAAAATCTTTTAGGATGGTACGACTATCACCATATAAAACCAGAAAAAAATCATATAAAAATGGGGACACTAGGAAAAGCTTATGGAAGCTATGGTGCTTATATACTAGCCTCAAATGAGATAATATCATATCTTGAAAATAGAGCAAAACCTATTATCTATAGTACAGCACCATCACTTTTTGATATAGCATTGGCTTATGAAAATTTAAAATATATTTTAAAACATAAAAAAAAGATACAAAAAAAGATACAAAAAAGAGAGAAGATAGTAAAAAAAATACTAGGTATAAAAACAGATTCACTTATTGTTCCAATTGTATTTAACAACAATCAAAAAGTTTTGGATATTCAAAAAAAACTTATAAAAAAAGGGTATCTAGTAGGGGCAATTCGCCAACCTACAGTAAAACAAGCGATAATCCGTATGATAATAAAACTAGATATAAAAAAACATACTCTAAAAAAGGTTTGTAAACTCCTTGTAAAGCCAGCTATAAAAGAATAAATGCTACTATAAACAATCTTATAACAAAGGATACAAGTGTACTTATATCTTAAAATTCTTAAAAGTTTTATTCTTTATATTTTTCTATTTTCAACTATTTTAAATGCTCATTCAATATTTAATAAAGAGGAAAAAAAGTGGATTAAAGAAAATCCAACTATTACAATTGCTATGCTTGATGATTTTAAACCATTCTCTTTTATATATCAAAATCACCATCAAGGTTTCACTGTAGATCTCTTAGATAGAATATCAAAAATCACAAATCTAAAATTCCAAATAAAAACATCCTCTTGGAATAAAGCACTTCAAGATTTTAAGACACAAAAAGTCTCTATGATAAGTGGTATATCTTATAATAAAAAAAGGGAAGATTTCACACTCTTTACACAAGCATATTATGAGATGCCTACATATCTATTTGGTCATCAAAATAGCACTTATGATGGTTCTTTTACAGATAAAAAACTAGCTATTACTACAAATGTATTTTATAAAGAACAACTTAAAAGTCTTGGTATAGATATAGTAGAGTATGATACAAGTAGAAAAAAAGCACTTGCTGTTTTTAATGGAGAAGCTGATTTTTTTCTTGATTCGTTTCTTACAGGACAAGAAACTATTAAAAATCAATCTCTTAGAACTCTTAAAGTTATAGATGAGTTTCCTTTGATTCAAAAAGAGGATTTAAGATTTGGTATCAATCCAGATAAAAAAACACTTCATAGCATCATAGAGAAAGCTTATAAAACTATCTCTACTAGTGATCTTATAAATCTTTCTAATAAATGGATGATAAATACTCAAGAGTACAAAACAAAAAAAGTTGATTTTACTAAAAAAGAGAAAACATATTTAAAAAATAAAAAATCTATCACTATGTGTATTGATCCTGATTGGATGCCATTTGAAACATTTGATCAAGATGGTAAACATATAGGGATAAGTGCTTCATACTTCAAGTTATTTCAAAAAAATATAGATATACCAATAGATGTTATCCCCACAACTACATGGAGCCAATCTATAGAAAAAGCAAAAAATAGAGAGTGTGATATTATGTCTTTAGTGATGAAAACACCAAAAAGAGAGGAGTACCTAAACTTCACTACACCATATATGAGTATACCACTTGTGGTAGCCACACTACCAAATGTCACTTTTATTAGTGATGTATCTATGCTCAATGAGAAAAAAATAGGTATAGTAAAAGGGTATGCTTTTAATGAACTTATCAGAAATAAGTACCCAAATATTCATATAGTAGATGTAAAAAATATCAAAGATGGTTTACAAAGAGTTGTAAATGGTGAACTATTTGGTTTTGTGGGTACTCTTGCTAGTATTGGCTACCAGTTTCAAAATGCTTTTGTAGGTGAGCTTAAAATCACAGGAAAATTTGAAGATAAGTGGGAACTAGGTATTGGTGTAAGAGATGATGATGCTATGCTTTTAAGTATATTTGAAAAAATAGTTTTAAGTATCACAGAAAATGATAATCAAAATATTTTAAATAAACATATCGCTATCACTTATGAAAAAGGGACTGATTATTCTCTTGCTTGGAAAATTTTGGCACTTACTCTATTTTTACTTTTAGTGATGTTATATTTTCAAAAAAAACTAAAAACAAAAGTTGATGAAAAAACTTTAGAACTAAAAAAACTAAACGACAGTCTTGAAAGAAGAATAAAAGAGGAGGTTGAAAAGAATCTAAATGTTCAAGAAAAACTTTTTAAATCTGAAAAATTAGCTTCTATGGGTGAGATGATTGGAAATATTGCACACCAATGGAGACAACCACTATCTGTAATCTCTACAGGTGCTTCTGGGATGCAGATACAAAAAGAGTATGGGATATTAAGCGATGAGAAGTTTAATGAAGCTTGTAATAGTATAAATAGAAATGCCCAATATCTATCTAAAACAATTGATGATTTTAGAGATTTTATCAAAGGGGATAGAGTCAAAAAAGTTTTTTGTCTTGAAGAAGATATCAAAAGTTTTATCTCTTTGGTTGAGGGTTCTATAAAATCAAATGATATAATAGTAGTCTTAGACCTAGAAAAAGATATATCTATAGATGGCTACCAAAATGAGCTTACTCAGTGTTTGATAAACATCTTCAACAATGCTAAAGATGCCCTAAAAGATACAAAGCAAGATAAAAAATATCTTTTTATTAGCACCAAAAAAAATAAAAATAGTGTCACTATAGAGCTAAAAGACAATGCAAAAGGTATTCCAAAAGATATACTACCTAAAATATTTGACCCCTACTTTACAACAAAAACAAAATCACAAGGTACAGGTCTAGGGTTACATATGACATATTCACTTATAGTAGAGGGTATGAAAGGGACAATTGAAGCTAAAAATATAGAGTATATATATGATGACAAAAGCTATAAAGGAGCTGTTTTTAAAATAGAGATACCATTATTATAAGATTGTTTTTTAATAAGTATAATGTTATCATAAATTATCATAGTCATAAGGGTAAATAATGTTTAAAATATTTTATTTCATAATACTTTTTGCACCATTTTTATACTCCAATACAATAACTATTTCTACAGGTGAATGGACCCCTTGGGTATCAAAAGAGTTATACAAAAATGGTATTGGTGCCAACATAACAAATGAAGCTTTTAAAACACAAAATATCAAAACAGAATTTCATTTTTTTCCTTGGAAAAGAGCATATATAGTAGCCAAAGTATTAAAAAATGATACAACAGGATTTTGGTTAAAAAACCCACAAAGAGAGAAGGATTTTTATTTTTCTGATTCTGTTTTTAGTATAAAAAATAAATTAATATCAAAAAAGGGTGTTGATATTGATTTTAATACTATTGATGATTTAAAAAAATATAAGATTGCTATTACCAGAGGATATTCATACACATCACAAATTGATACAATGATAAAAAACAATCAACTTAATATTTATATTGTTAATAATGACCTAGCTGGACTAAAACAAGTTTTAAAAAAGGAAAAATTTGATGCTTTTTTATGTTCTGATAATGTAGCTAAATCTTTAATCAAACAACATTTCACTTTAGAGGAACAAAAGAGATTTCATTTCTCTTCTAATGATGTTTTTCAAAAAGATGTTTTTCTGATGGTTAGTAAAAATAATAAAAATCATAAAGAAATATTAAAAAAATTTAATACAGGACTAAATATCATAAAAAATAATGGTGTATTAGAAAAAATTTTAGATAAAACTTCAGGAGATAATTATTAAAAAAATACTATTTATTATTTTATTTTTTATATCAAATCTTATCGCAAACTATAATGATTTTCAAGATGAAGTCATCAAAGACTCAAAAAATCTATCACTTCTAAGTGCAAACTCTGTATACCAACTAGACGATATAGAGTTGCCAAATATAGTCAAACCATTTTTAGTAAATAAAAACTATATAAAAGGTATTGAGATTTATGAAAACCTTGAAAATATGCTTTTATTTAGATACTTTAAAATAGATAACAACTCTTACTTTAATAAAAAACTACCAAATAATATAAAAAAATATAACAGTACAAAAGAGCCAATATATTATCAAGACAAACCAATAGGATATGTGCGTATATATTACAACTATGATATTGAACTAACACAAGAAGAAAAAAGATTTTTAAAAAATAAAAAATCAATAAATATTTGTGTAGATCCATATTGGATGCCATATGAAAAAATAGAAAATGGAATATACAAAGGTATTGGTGCAGATTTTATAAAGCTTTTTGAATCAAAACTTGATATAAAGTTCAAACTAATTCCAACAAAAAGTTGGTCCGAATCAATCAAATACGCAAAAAATAGAGTATGTGATATATTACCCTTAAGTAGTGATACACAAAACAGAAGAGAGTATATGAATACAACAAAAATTTATTTAGAAGAAGCTATAGTTTTAGCCACACAAGTTAAACATAGTTTTACAAATGACTTAAGCAAACTAAAAAATAAAACTATAGCTATCACGAAAGATTACTCCATAATCAAAAATATAAAAACAAAGTATCCAAATCTTAAAATAATAGAAACCAATAATATACACAACAGCCTTAAGCTTGTCAATAGTGGTGAGATTTATGGTTGTATAGATGCTATTTCTACTATGAACTATCATATTAACAAACTATATCCAGAACAACTAAAAATATCTGGAAAACTTGATGAAAAATATATGCTGGGTATGGCATCAAATAAAGATATTCCTATATTAAACAATATATTAAATAAAACTATTGATAATATCTCAAAAAAAGAATATCAAGAGATATACAACAGATGGAATAATAAAAGCGTCAAAATAATAAAAAAAATAGATTATGAAATCATATATAAAATACTAATAGTTGTGACAATTATAATTATATTTTTCTTATATAGACAATATATCCTTGACAAATCAAATAAAAATCTAAAAGAGATTATTGAGTCAAAAACAAAAGATCTAAAAATACTAAATGAATCTTTGGAAAATAAAGTTTCTTCACAAGTAAAAGAGATTAGAGAAAAAGAGCTAATCTTGCTAGAACAATCAAAGCTAGCTTCTATGGGTGAGATGATAGGCAATATTGCACATCAATGGAGACAACCACTCTCAATAATATCAACAGCAGCAACTGGTCTTCAGTTTTTAAAAGAATACAATATGCTAACTGATATCAAACTACAAGAAGCTTGTAACTCTATAAATAACAATGCCCAATATCTTTCAAAAACAATTGATGATTTTAGAGATTTTATCAAAGGTGATAAAGAGAAGGTTTTATTTAATTTAAGTGATAATATTGATAGTTTTTTACAAATTGTAGAGGGAAATATAAAAAATAACAATATATTAATAAAAAAGGATATATCAAAATCTATATCTATTTATGGTCATCCAAATGAACTAATACAATCTTTGATTAATATTTTTAATAACTCAAAAGATGCTTTTAAAGAGCAAAATATAGATACTAGAATTGTTTTTATCTCAACAGTAGAGAAAGAAAATGGAGTCACTATAAATATAAAAGATAATGCAGGAGGTATTCCTGAAGATATACTTCCGCATATTTTTGAACCATATTTCACAACAAAACATAAATCACAAGGTACAGGACTAGGTCTTCATATGACTTATAATCTCATTTTAGATGGGATGAAAGGGAATATCAAAGTCTTTAATAGTGAATATAAATTTGAAGGTACTCAATATAAAGGGGTAGAATTTATTATTACGCTTCCGTTGTCATAAAAATCCTTACTTTAAGGAGTTTAGGAAGTACCTAATTTTTGATTGTGTCAAAACTGTTTAAAATGAAATATGCATTGGTGAGTTCTTTTTTAAAAATTGCATTTTGCACCATTTTGTGATATAATCACTTCATATTAAAACAGGAGGATATTATGACATCAGTATTATATGAAGATATAAAGTTATGTAATGATTCTGTTAAATCTATTGAAAAGTGTGAAAAACTTTCTATCTCAAAAGAAAGAACCCAGCTTGATAAAAAAAGAAAAGCTATTATGTTAAAAGTAGCTAATGTAAAAAATCAAAGAGGTTATCAATCTGCATATAGATAATGTTGAAAATTTTTTCATCTCTCTTGACTTAGTTCCTTTAAGTCAAATTCAAAACCCTAAT
>JAYEJC010000002.1:0-2837 GCA_034660335.1 Campylobacterota bacterium | reverse complement strand
GAAAAGGTGTTTGGGTGGCGGCAAAAGATGCTACTCAAGATGAGATAGTAGTAGCAAGAGAGCAAAGAGATATATACTATCAAGAGTATTTAAAAACAAAGGATTTAGCAATCAATGGGGTTGTTTCAGTATTAAAAAAACTTTCAGAAAAATACAAAATGGCTATAGTGACAACATCAAGAAGGGTAGACTTTGATATTATTCACAAAAATAGAGATATAGTTGGTTTTATGGATTTTGTACTTTGTGTTGAGGATTATCCAAAAGCAAAACCACACCCAGATCCATATCTAATGGCACTTGATAAATTTGGAGCAACAAAAGAGCAGGCTATAATAGTAGAAGATTCACAGCGTGGACTTATATCTGCAAATCGTGCAAAGATAGAGTCTGTTATAGTTTTTAATCAATTTACACAAACACAAGATTTTTCAACAGCAGATCACCATATCAAAAAAATAGATAATTTGTGCGATATATTATTGTAATTGAAGGGTATAGCCTTGTTCAATTTCTACGACTTGTTAGTCTTTAAACTTATTAATACCGTAATAGTCCAATAAAAATATAGGAAAAGCACTAAGTACAGAAACTTTATTCTCTGTTTCTATATATTTTTCTTTTTGATTTGAAAATATTTCTAGTTGTTCAATAATATTTTTTGGAAATTCAAAGTTACCATGTACTATAAAATTTACTTTTTTGCAATGTTCTGAAATTATCAAATTCCAATTTTCTTGGGTTAAATTACTTAATCCTTTTAAATTATAATTACAATTTAATGATACCAAATTTTTATATTCATTGTTAGATTCAGCTGTAACATTTTTAAAACTTACATTATCTTTTAAATGTTTAATAGCTTCAACCATAGGATAGCTAATAAATAATTTTCCTTTGTTACTTTCATTATTAAATAGTTGTAACATATTCATAAGTTTTTCATCTGATGCATTTGAAGCATGGCTATCATAATCAAAAAATAAATATATTTCAGGAACTTGAATGTTTTTAATAATCTCACCATCTTTATTTGTAGGTTTCAAAATTGTAACTAAATCCAAGTCTTCATCAAGAATTCCATCTATAAAAAATTCTTTATATAGTTTATATATAACTGTTCCATAAGAAATAATAATATCTTGAGTAACATTCTCTTCTTTTTTTTCTAAAAAATATTTCCTAAGATTATTAAAAATTATAGTTTCTGTTTTTATTCCCTCAAATATAAATAGAATATATTCTTTTTTCTTATTCAAATGAGCCAGCTTTATACATTTTTTCTATATTATGTGCTTCTCTTAGCTCTTTATGTGTTCTATCTTTTAAAGATGTAATTTTGATATTATCCATCACAAAATAACAATCTGGTCTTAGGATATCATTTGATATATTAGATGTGTTATGAGTTGTTAAGATTACTTGTGTATTTTTCATCTCTTTTAATTTTTCTACAATAACTGTAGATAAATCATGATGATAAAAAGCATCAAATTCATCTATAAATACAAATTTGCAATTTTCATTTTCCATATATTTTTGCCATAAATAGAATACTGCCAAAGAAATTGTTCCTGAAGAAGCAATTGAAAAGAATTCAATATCTTTTTTTTCAAACTTAAAAAATAATTGATAAGTAGTATCAATTTTCTTTGATACTAATTTACATTTTATTTCAGCTTTATTTAAAAAAGATTCAAAATCTTTCAAGTAGTTATTTTTAATAATATAATTAGCTAAACTTGAATTTCCTTGTTTAAGTCCTATATAAAACTTATCATCTACATTTTTATAAAGTAACATGTGATTTACAAATTCAATAAAGTCATTAAATACTGTATTTTCAATTGTACTTTCTAAAATTGTATTTTTTGATATGTACGAAATAATAGAAATATTAGAATCTTTTATATCTTTGTTAAGAGTTTCCGCACCTTTTGCTTTAGTAGTAAAAATTGAGCTTTTTTTTCTATCTATACTTGCATAAAGATTACCATTAATAACTAATTCTTCATTTATTAAAGTTTCATAATCTTTTTTTGTATATTCATAATCAACAATATTTTCATTAAACATAAATGTAAATTTAAAATTAGCTTCATCACTTGAACTATTTGCATTTAAGTAATTGCTATACTTTGTATGTACAAATTCTTTATCTGTTAAATGGTAAACTAAATCAAATATAGCTAAACCTAGGTTTGATTTACCACAACCATTATGACCATAGATAATACCAGTATTTACTTGACCATTTTGTATTGCTTCTTTATTGAAATTAAATCCATTTGTATTAGATAAATCAAAAGTAAATTTTTGATTAAAGTTTTTAAAATTTGTAATTTCTATCTTTTTTAACATTCTATGCTCTCTTTAATTTAATATACGGAATGATTGTATCATATAGAATCTAAATAATCTGTAAAAAAACTACGGCAACTATATCAAATAAAATATGAATAAACATAAAACACCATAAATACTAACTTTCTAACAAAATCACAAGTGCTGAATCTTCAAAGTATATGCTAATTATGACACGAATTTCTCAAAGAGAGTGCAAGCACAAGAGCACAGTAATATAGTTATATTTTATAAATCATTTTCCAAGATAATCATCATCTAATCCTAAATGAGCGATTAAATGAAAATATATACATTTCCTATTTTTAGAAAAACCATCTACTCCATTAAAATTATTTAAAAGAAGATTAGGGTTTTGAATTTGACTTAAAGGAACTAAGTCAAGAGAGATGAAAAAATTTTCAACATTATCTATATGCAGATTGATAACCTCTTTGATTTTTTACATTAGCTACTTTTAACATAATAGCTTT
>JAYEJC010000001.1:0-30856 GCA_034660335.1 Campylobacterota bacterium | reverse complement strand
GATTATAGTGTAAAAGTTATTGCTTGTCAAGAGCTGTAGCTAAAAAGAAACTGAAATTTTTAAATTCTTTTAAATATAAAAAAAGCCTACTAAAAATAGTAGGCTTTTTATTCTCTTTATGGCTATTTAAACTAAATTATTTTATTAACTCTTTAATTGTAGATTCATCTGTTATTGATTCATCATATTTTATGATAATAATATTTTCTGTATTATTTATATACCATTCATCACAACCATCTAAACTATCAAGTTTATTATGATTTTCGCTCTTTGTTTCATCCAATGAAAGATATATGTTTTTTTTCTTTAATGGATTTGGTAAAGTTGCTATCAATACCAACCAAGCTATTGAAAGATATACAATAATCATAGATATCTCACCTAGACTTTGAACAAAACTTCCATCAATCTCTTTAAAATATAATCCCCCTACAAAACCACCTATAAATGTACCTGCGTATCCAAAAGAGTTAAATACACCTAAAACTTTCCCTTTTTCATGTACTTTTGCATATCTTGATGTAAGTGACTGCATAATTGGTTCATGCATATTAAATCCAATAAAAAAAATAATGATACCACTTATAAAAAGAATTTCGCTATCTGCTCCACCTAGTATATAATATGACAAAGCAAAAAATACAATTCCTAAAAGTAATACCTCTTTGAATTTGCCTTTTTTTTCTGCCAATACTGCTGCTGGACCCATAGCAAATATACCTGCTATCATAGCTGGAATATATACTTTCCATAAATCAGTAAGCTCCCATCCGTATGTTTTTGTTAAAACAATAGGGATAATCATAAAAGCAAATGTCATAAAACCTTTTTGTAAAAAATTTGTTATGTTCATTTTCATAATTTCACTATTTACTAAAAATGCTAATTTATTTGTATTATGATATGTGTGTGTTACATGTGGTGGATTTGGTACTAGTTTTACTATAATATATATAGAAGCTACACCTAATAGTGCTGTAATCCAAAATAACACTTCAATACCAGCATATCCACCAATAGTAGGTCCTGCTATCATCGCTATTGCAAAACTAGCAGCAATACTTCCACCCATAAGTGCCATCGCTTTAGGTCGTTGTTCTTCTCTTACTACATCGCTTATCATAGCTGTAACAACAGCTCCAATAGCCCCTGCTCCTTGTAGAAATCTTCCTAACAATAATGTTAATATATCTGTTGATATAGCACAGATTATTGATCCAATAATAAATAGTAAAAGACCTGTAATAATAGTGCCTTTTCTACCTAGCTTATCACTCATAATTCCAAAAGGAACTTGAAATATCATCTGAGTAATAGCATATCCCCCTATTACAATCCCAACAAGTGTTGAATTAGCTCCAGGGAGACTTAAAGCATACACAGAGATCACTGGTAAAACTATAAATAAACCAAGAAATCTAAATGATACAATTAAACTTAATGGTAAAATTGTTTTAAACATATTATTAACCTTTTTAATAAATTTTGGCGATTATATCTAAATAGTTGTAAAATGAACTAATCATCAACTTTTTAATGTTAGAATTTCAGCATTTTAAAACATTAAGGATATTTATGAAAATAATATTAGCTTCTGCCAACCTAGGTAAAATAAAAGAGATTAAAAAACTATTAATAAACTATGATGTCGTACCATATAGTGATATATTAGGAAAAGTTGAGATTCCTGAAACAGGAATTACTTTTCAAGAAAATGCTATCATAAAAGCTAAAGCAGTAATATCAAAACTAAATAGTATTGATTATGATGAAGATTATATTGTAATCTCTGATGATAGTGGTATAAGTGTACCTGCTTTAAATAATGAACCAAATATATATAGTGCAAGATACGCAGGGGCAGATGCAACTGACAAAGATAATCTAAATAAACTTATTCAAAATTTACAAAGAAATAATATAAAAAAAACTAATGCTTATTATACAGCAGCACTAGCAATAGGATATAAAAATAAGATATATACTGTTCATGGTTGGATGTATGGTGATGTGATACCTGAAGCTATTGGTGATGGAGGTTTTGGATATGATCCTATATTTATACCACAAGGCTACAATCAAACCTTAGGTGAATTGCCAAATGAGATTAAAAAAACTATTAGTCATAGAAGTAAAGCTTTGAATTTAGCTGTAAAAATTATTAATTCAATAGTAAAATGATTAAAAACTTACACTTTGAAGATAATGGTTTTGTATTCAAACTCACTCACTTTGATGAAAAAAAGATGCTTCTAACAGCTAATAAATTCGATAATCAGAATAATTTTATCAAGAAAGTACAGTTAAGAATGGGTGAAATACCAAAAAATATCAAGAAAAAACTCAATCCCTTAAAGAAAAAATAATATGAAAATATCACTTATTATACCAACATACAATAGAAAAGAACTTTTAGAAAAAACTCTTCAATCTGTATTGAACCAAACTGTAAAAGTAGATGAGATAATAGTAGTTGATGATGGTTCTACAGATGAAACTTCTTGTTTAATGAAACAGTATCCAAATATCAAATATATAAAACAAGAAAACAAAGGGGTAAGTTCAGCAAGAAACATTGGAATATCAAAAGCAACAAATCAATGGATATGTTTTTTAGATAGTGATGATATTTGGGAGGATTATAAGCTAGAAAAACAGATTGAATTTCATAAAAAAAATCCAAATATACTTTTTTCACATACAGATGAACACTGGATTTTTAATGGTAAAACAATCAAACAAAAAAAATATCAACAAAAACCATCTGGGTTTTGTTTTAAGCAAAATATACCTCTTACTTTAATAGGTGCTTCAACAGTGATGATTCATAAAAGTATATTCGATACAATTGGAAATTTTGATGAAACATTAGTTGCTTGTGAAGACTATGATCTTTGGCTTAGAATATTAGAAAAATATGAACTAGGACTTATAAATGAAAAACTGATAAAAAAAATAGCAGGTCATGAAAATCAACTCTCATTTACCACTACTTTAATGGATAGCTACAGAATAGAAGCACTCCAAAAACATCTTGACTCAGATTTTCAAGAGATAATCAAAAAAGAGATAATCAAAAAATGTACTATTCTTATAAAAGGCGCTATAAAACACAACAATCAAGATATAAAAATAAAATTCGAAAAGATACTCAATGAAACTCTTGGATAAAGAAAACAAAATATACCTCTTGGATAATGGTAGTTTAGAGTTCCCAACTTTAGATATGATGAACGATGATTTAGTAGCAATAGGTGGAGATTTTCATCCACAAAGAATAATCAATGCTTATAAAAATGGACTCTTTCCTTGGTACATAGATGAACATGGATATATACATTGGTTTAGCCCTAATCAAAGAATGGTTTTATATCCAGAGAAGTTTAAACTATCCAAAAGTTTAAAACGAACTATAAAAAACAAAGGTTTTGTAATAAAATCAAATGAAAATTTTGAACAAGTTATAAATAACTGCGCAGATATAAAAAGAAAACATGAGGATAGCTCATGGATTAGTGATGAGTTTAAAATAGCATATAAAAATCTTTTTGAATTAGGCTATGCCTTTTCTATTGAGTGTTATCTAAATGATAAACTAGTAGGTGGATTATATGGTTTACTCATAGATGGTATTTTTTGTGGGGAGAGTATGTTTAGTAAAGAGAAAGATGCTTCTAAAGTCGCATTTTATCATCTATGTAAACAAGCAAAACAAAATAATATTAGACTTATAGATTGTCAAGTATACAACGACCACCTAGCTTCGCTTGGAGCCTATGAGATATCTAGGAATGAATATTTTTCTCTTTTAAAAAATACATAATAATTATTTAGATATTATACTTATTATAAATATATAAAGGTTTAAAATTGTTATTAAAAAATAAAAAAGCAATTCTATTTGATTTAGATGGTACTTTAATTGATAGTGTACCTGATTTGGCTAATAGTGTTAATTTTACTCTTAAAAAAATAAACTATAAACAATATAGTGAAAACACAATAAGATTTTGGGTAGGTAATGGTGCTAGTACACTGATAAGAAGAGCTTTATTAGGTAAAAATAATGTTGATGATTTTATTGAGGATAATTTTTTTAAAGAGGCTTTAGATATTTTTTTAGATCATTATTCACATAATTTATCAAATAACACTAAATTATATCCAAATGTAAAAGAGACATTAAAAAATTTAAAATTACAAAATTTTAAGATGGCTATTATTACAAATAAACCTTATTCTTTTATAGAACCTATTTTAACTAATCTAGATATAAAAGAATATTTTGATGATTTTATAGGTGCAGATAGCTTAACTACAAAAAAACCATCTAGCGAACCTCTACTTTATATGTGCAAAAAACTTAATATTAAAATAGAAGATGCGGTTATGGTTGGTGATTCAAAAAATGATATAATAGCAGCAAAAAATGCAAATATCGATTCTATTGCTGTTGGATATGGATATAACTATGATGAAGATATTGATATTTATAATCCAACTTATAAAATAGATGATTTTAAAAATATAATAAAGGTATTAAATGTTTAAGATTGGTATAATAGGTGGAGGGACAGCTGGTGCAACAACAGCTTTAGAACTGGGTAAATTGGGCTTAGATATTACACTTTTTGAAAAAAACAATAGTTTAATAAGTGGTCCCCCTTTTTGTCATTTGCATGCTGGGGGTAATTTGTATCGTGAAATATCAACTAATCAATGTATTACACTATTAAAACAATCAATTGAATTTTTAAAAAAATTTCCATATGCGATTGATAATAGACCAACTGTAATTGCAGTACCAAAAAGAGATGATCAAGAGGCTATTGACTTAATACCTAGACTTAAAACAATACAAAATGAATATAAAAAACTTATTTTAGACAACTCATCAAATAAAGTTTTAGGTGAAGTCCAAGAGTATTTTAAGTTATATAATAAAGATGATATTGAAAAATTAAAAAAAAGAGACGATGTAAAACGACCAAAGAGTTCTGATGAATGGATGATTGTTGTAGCAAAAAATTTAGATTTTAATAAACTAAAGTTTCCTATTGTTATGGTTCAAGAATATGGATTAAATCTTTTCTCTTTATCTGCTGGAATATCTTTAGCTTTAGATGAGATATCAAATTGTAAAATTTTATTAAATAGTGAAGTGATGGATATTAAACAAAATAGATTATGGAATTTATCATATAAAGATCAAAATGATCAAGTTTTAAACGAGGAGTTTGACTATATTATTAATGCTTCTGGATTTAGTACAGGAAAAATTGATGATATGATTGGATTTAAGAAAAATAGATTTGTTGAGTTTAAAGCTGCTTATATAACAAAATGGGAAGAGAATAATAAACTATGGCCTGAAATTATTTTTCATGGAAAACGAGGCAGCAAAGATGGTATGGGGCAGTTTACCCCATATAAAAATAATTATTTTCAACTCCATGGAATGACAGAAGATATAACATTATTTAAAAATGGACTTGCAAAAAGTACAACAACTAGTGCAAATCCAAAACTGGACCAAAGATTTTTAAATAAGATCAAAACATCATGGAATAATATTGATTATGATAAAAGAACGAAAAAAGCTATTGAGCATATATCTTATTTTATACCTAATTTTTCAAAAGCTTTAGTTGGTGCTAAACCATTATTTGGAGCACAACAAATTCCAGGTAATGATAAAGATTTAAGAGCAGCTGATTTATCATTTGAAGATAATAACTATTTAAGATGTGAAATTGTAAAAGTCTCATCTGTTTTTACAATGATAGAATTAATTATAGAAAAATTTACAAAACTAGGATATTTAGATAAAAAAAATCTACAAACTAATAAAATAACTAAAGTAAATAACAAAATATTAACAAAAAAAGCAGAAGAGATATCACTAGATAGAAACTACCCAAAATCTTTAGCAACTATCGTTAATCCTTTGTAAATATTAAGTTCAAGTAGCTAGTATAAGTTAAATTTTGATATAATGCAAAAAAATTTTAATACGGAGTTCAATTATAATGGAATTTAACGCAACAAAAAAAGACGAAGCAAACGCAGTAGTTACAGCTACAATAACAGCAAAACAGATAGAAGACAATTTAAACAAACTAGCAAAAGAAGCCGCTAAAACTATGGATGTTCAAGGTTTTAGAAAAGGTAAAGTTCCTGTAGCAGTTGTTAAATCAAGATATGCAGAAAAACTTACTCAAGATGCAGAGGGTGAAGCTTTAAGATCGATGCTATCTGAAGCATTAAGTGAATTAAAAATCGAAAATAGTGATATTATTGGTGAGCCAGGAATAACTAAATTTGACAAACAAGAAAATGGTGATATTGAAATTGAGATACAAATATCTTGTAAGCCAAAGATAGATTTAGGTGATTATAAAGCACTATTACCAGAGATAGAAGATAAAACTGTTGAAGATTCTGAAATTGATGAAAAATTAAATGAGATTGCATCACAAAATGCACCTTTAACAAAAATAGCTAGAAAAAGAATGGTAAGAAAAGGTGACTTTGTTCTTATTGACTTTGAAGGTTTTAAAGATGGTGTAGCATTTGAAGGTGGGAAAGCAGAAGGTCACTCATTAGAGATTGGGTCTGGTTCGTTTATTCCTGGTTTTGAAGATCAAGTAATTGGTATGAAATATGAAGAGCAAAAAGATATTACTCTTACATTTCCTGAAGATTATCAAGCAAAAGATTTAGCTGGTGCTGAAGTTGTATTTAAAGTAACACTTCATGAGATACAAGAAAAAGCAGCACCAACTATAGATGATGAGTTTGCACAGAAATTATTACTTCAAGAAGAGGATGTGACTGTAGATGTTTTAAAATCAAAACTAAAAGAGCAAATGAAAGCTAAAAAAATGGGTGTATACTACAACGAAGAGTTAAAACCAGCATATTTAGAAGCACTAGTATCAAAACTTGACTTTGTTGTTCCTACATCTGTTTTAGAACAAGAGATTGGTCAAGCACTAAATAATCAAGTAAGAACAATGAGTGAAGATGAAATTAATGCACTTAAAGAGGATCAAGCTAAAATAGAAGAGATGAGAAAAGAAGCTACACCTGATGCAACTAATAGTGTAAAAGCTACATTTATTGTTGATGCTTTAGCAAAAGCAGAAGGTGTGGAAGTAACAGATCAAGAAGTTACACAAACACTATACTACGAAGCTATGATGCAAGGTCAAGATGGTCAAGCATTAATCAAACAATACGAAGAAGCAGGATATTTACCAGCAATTAAAATGTCTATGATTGAAAATAAAGTTATAACTAAACTTTTAGATGAGAAAGCAGCTCAATAATGGCATATGTACCTGTAGTTGTTGAACAAACAGGACGAGGAGAGAGAAGTTATGATATCTACTCTCGTCTTTTAAAAGATAGAATTATTATGTTAAGTGGTGAAGTAAATGATCAAGTAGCATCAACAGTTGTTGCTCAATTACTTTTTTTAGAAGCTGAAGATCCAGAGAAAGATATATACCTTTATATTAACTCTCCAGGTGGTGTAGTAACTGCTGGTATGAGTATGTTTGATACTATGAATTATATCAAACCTGATATTTGTACTATTTGTATAGGTCAAGCTGCTTCTATGGGAGCATTTTTATTAAGTGCTGGGACTCCTGGGAAAAGATTTGCTCTTCCAAATGCTAGAATTATGATACATCAACCATCAGGTGGAGCACAAGGTCAATCTACTGATATTCAAATTCAAGCACAAGAGATTCAAAGACTAAAAGATGCTTTAAATCAACTTTTAGCAGATCATACAGGTCAAGAGTTTGAAAAAGTGGAGCAAGACACAGAAAGAGATAATTTTATGTCTGCACAAGAAGCTTTTGAATATGGTCTAATAGACAAAGTTATTGCAAAACACGAGTAGAAAAATATGATAAGAGAGATAATAACTTATCCAAATCCAATTTTAAGAAAAAAATCTAGAGATGTTGAAGTTTTTGATGAAGAGCTACATACTCTTCTAGATGATATGAATGAAACAATGTTAAAATTTAATGGTGTTGGATTAGCAGCTATTCAAGTAGCAGTAGATTTAAATGTATTAATTATAAATCTTCCAGTAGATGATGAATTTGGACCAGAAGATGGACTACAAAAACCAGAAAATTTAATAGAAGCTATAAATCCAGTAATAACTCATAAAAATGGTGAACTTGTTTTTAATGAGGGGTGTTTGAGTATCCCTGGGTATCATGCAGAAGTTAAACGAGCTGAGCATGTAATTGTAGAATATTATAATCGTTATGGTGAAAAACAAACCATGGAAGCTGAAGATTTTTTAGCAGTAGCATGGCAACATGAGATGGAACACTTAACAGGTCATGTATTTATAGAAAACTTATCTTTTTTAAAAAGAAAAAAGTTTGAAAAAGAGTGGAAAAAAGAACATAAAAATAAAAAATTCCAAAACTAAAAGGGACCATTGATATGCAAAAAGAACCAATGACTGAAAAAGATTATAATATTTTAACAGCAAAATTAAATGATTTAAAACTTGTACAAAGACCAAAAATACTTATAGCAATAGAAGAAGCTAGACAACTAGGTGATTTAAAAGAAAATGCTGAATACCATGCTGGAAAAGAAGATCAGGCAAATATAGATAAAAAAATTGCTGAACTTGATGATATGATTACAAGAGTTGTTATTATACATCCAGATACTCTTTCTCATGATAAAGTTAGTTTTGGATCAACTGTTAAACTAATAGATATTGATACAGAAAAAACAATTGTTTACACAATAACCTCTTCTTTGCATAGCAATCCTGATATTGGTAATATATCATTTCATTCACCATTAGCAAAACAACTATTAGGTAAAAGTGAAGGTGATGAATTTACAGCTACTTTACCTGGTGGTAAGAAAGAGTTTGAAATAGAAGAGATATTTTATGATGAAAATAAACTTTAATATCTAAGGTAAGAACAAATGAATAATAATTTTTCAAAAGCGATTGATTTTAGACATGCTTGTAAAGTTTTTGATACAAATAAAAAAATACCAAATGATCATTTAAATTTTATTTTAAATATGGGTAGAAAATCACCCTCCTCTTTTGGTATGGAACCATGGAAATTTTTGGTAATTCAAGACCAATCATTAAAAGAGAAAATAAAACCTTTTTGTTGGAATCAAGCACAAATAGACACTTGTAGTGATTTAATCATAATTTTAGCTAAAATAGATGATGTAAAACCAGAAAATAGATATGTTAAAGATATGTTTTTAAGGCGAGATCTTCCACAAGACAAACTTAATGGATATTTAAACCTTTATGCCAAACACCTAAAAGGGACTATGAGTAGCACAAATAACATTTTCTCTTGGACCTCAAAACAATGTTATATAGCACTAGCAAATATGACAACTGCAGCTGCTTTTCTTGAAATAGACTCATGTCCTATAGAGGGTTTTGAAAAAGAAAATATTGAAACTCTATTAGATATTGATACCACTTTGTATCAACTATCTGTGATATTACCACTTGGTTATCGCATCAATAAACAATCAAAACAACTAAGATTAGATTTTGATGATGTTGTTGAATTTATAAAATAAAAACTAGTCAGTATATTTTTATATCTCATCAAGTCACGCTTAATTCTTTTATTAAACTTGATTTAAACTTAATAGAGAGTTATACTGTACTAAAACTTGTCAATATATGTTTCATATAGAAACAATTTATTCTTTTATATAACAAAATGTCTAAATTTTTATATTTATACATAATTTGTACATAATTTATACATATAATGTTATATAAAAAATTCAAGGAGATTTAAAATGTTAAAGAAAAGCTTACTAAGTACGGCATTAATTGGTGCACTAGCAGTTCCTGCAATGGCAATGGATTATGTTACTATTGGAACAGGTGGAGTTACAGGTGTTTATTATCCAACAGGAGGGTCTATTTGTAGACTTGTAAATAAAGATAAAAAAACACATGGTGTAAGATGTAGCGTTGAATCAACTGGTGGTTCTGTTTATAACATCAACACTATTAGAGGTGGTGAATTAGAGATGGGTGTTGCTCAGTCTGATTGGCAATATCATGCTTATAATGGTACAAGCAAATTTGAAAAAAAGGGTGCTTTTAAAGATCTAAGAGCAATCTTTTCTGTTCATGGTGAGCCATTTACAATCGTAGCACGTGCTGACTCTGGTATCAAAAACTTTGATGACTTAAAAGGTAAAAGAGTAAATATAGGAAATCCAGGTTCAGGTCAAAGAGGAACTATGGAAATTGTTATGGATGCTAAAGGATGGGATAAAAGTGACTTTAAAGTTGCATCTGAATTAAAAGCTGCTGAGATGTCAAAAGCACTTTGTGATAATAAAATTGATGCATATGGTTATGTTGTTGGACATCCAAGTGGTGCTATCAAAGAAGCTACAACAACTTGTGATAGTAGAATCGTAAATGTTGCAGGTAAAACAATCGATAAAATAGTTGCAGACAATGATTACTATAAGTATACAACAGTTCCTGGTGGAATGTATAAAGGTAATGATAAAGATGTAAAAACATTTGGTGTTGCAGCTACATTCGTAACTTCTTCAAAGGTTCCTGAGCATGTTATATATACTGTAGTAAAATCAGTTTTTGAAAACTTTGAAGCATTCAAAAAACTTCATCCTGCATTTGCTAATCTTACAAAAGAAGATATGGTTAAAAATGGTAATTCAGCTCCACTACATAGAGGTGCTATTAAATACTATAAAGAAGCTGGTCTAATTAAATAATTTAGCTTAATTATATTCTCATACATTATGTATGAGAATATATCAAAATTTATTTTTAAGTTTTATCTTCTTATATAAAATTTTAAAATTAATTTTAGGAATATTTATGGACAAAAACAAAGCAGATATCTCTGCACAAGACTTAGTACTTGAGTCTGAAACTGGTGGAAGAGAACCATCAAATCCTTTTATAGCAAAATTTATAATATATTTAGCTCTTTCATGGTCTTTATTTCAACTTTATGTTTCATCACCTTTAGTATTAGAATTTACACCATGGATGAATGGTGATGTCGTAAAAAGAATACACTTAATCTTTGCAGGATTTTTAGCATATCTTAGTTATCTTCCTTTTAAAAATAGTCCAAAAAAATATATCCCTCTTACTGATTGGATTATGGGTATCTTACTTGTTTTAAGTATTGTCTATTTGATTTATTCACAAGTATGGGATTCAGAATCTTTTGAGATGAGACTTGGAACCCCTGATCAGCTTGATTATATCACTAGTATTATTGGTATTGGACTATTGCTTGAAGCTACAAGAAGATCACTTGGACCTCCACTTATGATTGTCGCATCACTTGCTCTTACATATGCATTTTTTGGAGCTGGTGATTATGGTGGTTCCTCTGTAGGTAAAATTATATCTCATATGTGGATAACAACAGAAGGTGCATTTGGTATTGCTATTGGAGTTTCTGCTTCTATGGTATTTTTATTTGTACTTTTTGGAGCTTTACTTGAAAGAGCTGGTGCTGGTAACTACTTCATACGGGTTGCATTTTCTTTGATGGGACACTTTAGAGGAGGACCTGCAAAAGCTGCTGTTGTATCTAGTGCTATGACTGGTATGATATCTGGAAGTTCAATAGCCAATGTTGTAACAACAGGAACTTTTACAATTCCATTAATGAAAAAAGTTGGATTTTCTTCTGAAAAAGCTGGTGCAATTGAAGTTGCATCTTCTACAAATGGTCAATTAACTCCTCCAATTATGGGTGCAGCTGCATTTTTAATGGTTGAGTATGTTGGTATCCCTTTTGTAGAGATTATCAAACATGCTTTTTTACCTGCTATTATCTCATATATTGCTTTAGTATATATTGTACATCTTGAAGCTATGAAAGCTGGTATGCAAGGGATGCCAAGACCATTTAAGATGGGAAGAAAATCAAAACTATTTGGTGTGCTTAGTGTACTTATTGTATTAGGTTTTTTAACATGGGTTTTGCCTCCTATTATTGAATTTATAAAAAGTAGCACGGGTGAGAACTCTATGACTATTATAATGATGCTAATTTTAGTATCTTATATAGCTCTTATATATGTTGCATCTAAAGTACCAGATTTACCAACTGAAGATATAGTTGAATTACCAAAAGTAGGTGAGACTGTATTAGCTGGACTTCATTATTTATTACCTGTAGTTGTTCTTGTATGGTTGCTAACAATTGAGAGACTATCTCCTGATCTATCTGCATTTTGGGCTACAATTTTTATGATATTTATAGTAGTTACTCAAAATCCAATTATGGATTTTTTCAGAAAAGAGAAAGATATCTTTAGTCGTTTAAAAAGTGGCTTTCTAGACCTTGAGATTGGGCTTATAAATGGTGGTAAAAATATGATTGGTATTGGTGTCGCAACTGCTGTAGCTGGTATCATTGTAGGTACTGTAACATTAACTGGTATTGGTCAAGTGATCATTGGTTTAGTTGAAACAGTAAGTGGTGGAAATATATTTTTGATTTTATTATTTACTGCTATTATTAGTTTGATTCTTGGTATGGGACTTCCTACTACTGCTAACTATATTGTTGTATCATCTTTAATGGCACCTGTTATTGTAAGCCTAGGGGCAGCAAACGAGATAGCAATTCCACTGATTGCTGCTCATATGTTTGTGTTTTATTTTGGAATTTTAGCTGATGATACCCCTCCTGTAGGACTAGCCGCCTTTGCAGCAGCTGCTATATCCAAAGGAGATCCTATAAAAACTGGTATTCAAGGGTTTACTTACGATATAAGAACAGCGATGCTCCCTTTTATGTTTATATTTAATACACAATTATTAATGATAGGGATTGATAATACATTTGAATTTGTAGTTGTAGTGATCTCTTCTATAATTGGTATGCTTCTTTTTGCAGCAGCTACGCAAGGTTTTTGGTTCGTTAAAAATAGATGGTGGGAAACTATATTATTACTAGCTTTATCATTTTTGATATTTAGACCTGGTTTTATATACGATAAAATTGAAGCACCATATGAAAATGTACCAGGACAAGAAATTTTCAAAATAGCTGATAATCTAAAACAAGGTGATATATTAGAGTTTGTTCTTGAGGGTGAAACACTTGAAGGTGTAAATAGAGAATACACTTTTGGACTACCATTAGCTAAAGGTGAAACTGGACAAGAAAGAATCAACAACACAGGATTTCAACTTGATAATATTTTTGGTCCAATGGAAGTTGCAATGATAATGGCAGGAAACAATAAACAAGTTGAAGCTATAAAACAAGCTGGAGTTGATAGTGGATGGATTGTTAAATCAGTAAGAGTTCAAAGAGATAGATTGCCTAAACAGATTATACTTATCCCTATTTTTGCTTTTGTTATATTTATGGCTTGGTTGCAACTAAAAAGAAGAGAAAAAGAGTATGAAAAGATAGATGAGGAGAATAATCATATTGATCAAATGTGGATAACTATTCCGAAAACAAAATAAAAATTAATAAATATATTGCTATAGATTACCTAATCACGCATAATTTCTTTATTAATCTTAAATAAAACTTATTAGAGGATTGTGCTATTTAAGTACTTAGTTTAATTTAGTATTATTAGCTTTTTAGTATATATTTGATATAAATAGTTTATAAATAATAGCAAGGTATTCATATGTATAGATTTTCAAAAAGTATTTTATTTTTATTTTTTATTATAAGTAGTTTTTATACTACTTTAAATGCTGATAAACTACAAGATATAAAAAATAAAGGATATGTCACAATAGGTGTAAAAGAGGATTTTGAGCCATTTGGTTTTATAAATAAAAATGGTAAATTAGATGGATTTGATCATGATTTAGCTAGATATATAGCTTCATATCTAAATGTAAGGTTAGAACTAAAAATTGTAAATTCTAAAAATCGTATTTTAAAATTAAAAAATAATGAAGTAGATATAGTAATAGCTAGTATGACCCATACCATACAAAGAGATAAAGAGGTTGATTATAGTATCTCTTATTATTTTGATGGCTTATCTATATTAACAACAAAATATATTAAAATAAATCATCATTTTGGATTTAATGGTAAAAAAGTTGGTGTAATTAGAGGTTCTTCTGCTGCTAAAACATTTAAACAAAAAGTGCGTAAAGCTCAAATCATAAGATTTAATAACTATAAAGAAGCTCTTGACTCTATAGCTGTTGGTAAGATTGATGCTATTAGTACTGATTCTATTTGGTGTAAACTTCAAGCTAAAAAAAGTAATGGAAAATTAAGAGTATTAAAAAAATTATTAAGCCATGAACCTTACGGTATAGCTATAAAAGAAAATGAATCAAACCTTCTTGACCAATTAAACTTTGCTATTCAAAGTTCTGTCAATGATGGTACATATATTGAGTTATATAAAAAGTGGTTTCATGAAAATCCATCTATATTACCTGAAACCTGGGAATAATCTATAAAATGGATAAAAATCTAAAAAAGCTATTAATAAAAACTAAAAAATCAGTTTTTACTCAACAAGTAGGAAACAATAGTTCAAAATTTAAAGGTGATGGATACGACTTTGTTGAACTTCGTGAATATGAAGATGGTGAAGATATTAGAAAAATTGATTGGGTGATTAGTGCAAAAATGCAAAAACCTTTTATAAAAGTTTTTCATCCACAAAGAGAATTAAGAGTTAATATAATACCTATTTTAAATGGTAGTGTTTATTTTGGTACACAAAAATTTAAACAAGATATTATTGTAGAAATATCTGCTATTTTAGGCTATAGTGCTAGTGCAAATGGAGATAATTATGGAAGTTATATCTATAATGAAAATCTAATTTTAAATACAAAATACACAAAATCACTTCTTGGAGTAGATAAAATGTGTGAAAAAATCAAAAACTATATATCACTAAATAAACAATGTGATTATAAAAACTTAGCTACATCTATTTTTAAACAAATTAAACAAAAATCAATATTATTTCTAATTGGAGATTTTTTTGATACATCAAAATTAAATATAAAACTTTTATCCAAAAAACATGAAGTTTTTATTGTCATTGTAAGAGATAGATTTGAAGAAAACCCAACACAACTAGGAGATGTAAATTTAACAGATTCCTCTAGTGGAAAAGTTTTTGATGGTGAGTTTAGTGGTTCATTAATAAAAAACTATCAAAAAATAGTTAAACAAAATGACCATTCTTTTTATACAGATTTAAAACAATCAGGAATAGAGTTTACAAAAATATATACGGATGAAAATCCAATTATAAAATTGATGAAATTATTTAGGTAGACTCTAAAAACTTAATAGTTGTTTAAACTAATATTATAGTTAAACTTTACTCTATTGATACAAATTAAACCAATTTATTTGTTTAATTTGATATAATAATTTTACAATAATACTCAAGGAACAATCATTGGATTACTTAAAAGTCGTAGGAAAACAAAACTTAAAAGGTTCTGTTAAAATAAGTGGTGCTAAAAATGCAGCATTACCTTTATTAGCAGCAACAATTTTATCATCAAATAAGATAAACATCTCAAATCTACCTGATGTTGTTGATATAAATACTCTTTTAAAATTACTAGCAATGCTAGGGTCTACTTATAAAAAGAACAAAACTTTAACAATAGATTCTACCACCATTTCAAATACAAAAGCAACATACGATATTGTTAAAACTATGCGAGCTTCTATTCTTGTTTTAGGTCCACTACTTAGCCGTTTTGGGCATTGTGAAGTTTCACTTCCTGGTGGCTGTGCAATTGGACAAAGACCTGTAGATTTGCACCTAAAAGCACTAGAACAAATGGGTGCAATTATTGAGATTAAAAATGGATATATAGAAGCAAAAGCACCAAAAGGCTTACAAGGGACAACTATAGTTTTTGATAAAATAACAGTAACAGGTACAGAAAATATAATAATGGCAGCGGCATTAGCATATGGAACAACTACTATTATTAATGCAGCTCTTGAACCTGAAGTGATACAACTTTGTGAAGTTTTAGTTAGTGCTGGATTACAAATAGATGGTATTGGTACAAATAGATTAAATATTGTTGGTACAAAACAAAAACTTCTAGCATTTAAAGATTTTAAAATTATTCCAGATAGAATTGAAGCTGGCACTTATCTTTGTGCTGGTGCTATTACGAACTCGATTTTAAAAGTAGAAGATGTTATCCCCTCTCACCTTGAAGCAGTTTTATCAAAATTTGAAGAGATGGGGTATATGATACTTAAAGAGGAAAATAGTATTACAATTCTACCTGCAAATAAAATAAAACCAGTCGATATCACTACTACAGAATATCCAGGATTTCCTACAGATATGCAAGCTCAATTTATGGCGATTGCAACAATGGCAGATGGTGTTAGTCAAATTGATGAAAAACTTTTTGAAAATAGATTTATGCATGTTAGTGAATTAGTAAGAATGGGTGCTGATATAACACTAAATGGTACAGTAGCAACAGTAAAAGGTACACCTAAAAAACTATTTGGTACTGATGTTATGGCTACAGATTTAAGAGCAAGTAGTGCTTTAGTATTAGCAGCACTTGTTGCTTCTTCTTGCACTAATATACATAGAATTTATCATTTAGATAGAGGATATGATAGACTTGAAGAAAAATTATCTAAACTTGGTGCTAATATAACTAGAGATAAAGAAGATATTTAATATTATTTAATTATAATATTCTCTTTTTTAAAATAATAGGATAAACAATGAGACATTTTTTAACTTTAAAAGATTATAGTAAAGATGAAATTTTAGAGATTTTACAATTAGCAATAAAAATAAAAAAAGAGACTAAAGAAAAAATCTTTAAACAATATATGCCTACAAAAACTCTAGGTATGATTTTTGAAAAAAGTAGCACAAGAACAAGAGTTAGCTTTGAAACAGGTATCTATCAGCTTGGTGGAGTTGGTCTTTTTTTAAGTTCAAATGATATTCAACTAGGTCGTGGCGAACCAATATCAGATACAAGCCGTGTAATATCAAGAATGGTTGATATGATAATGATTAGAAATGATTCTCAAAAAGAGCTTGAAGAGTTTGCAGATTTTTCAAAAGTACCTGTAATAAATGGGCTAACTGATAAATATCATCCCATTCAACTTATGGCTGACTACCTAACCATACTGGAACATAATTTAGAAAAAAATTTAAAAGTGGCATATATAGGTGATGGAAACAATATGACACATTCTTGGCTAATGTTAGCTTCAAAAATCGGTTTTGATTTGACTATTGCTACACCAATTGGATATGAAGTTGATAACTCCGTTCTTCAAGATGCATTAGAATTTGCAAAAACAAGTGGTGCTAAAATTGTGATTACAAATGACCCCTGTGTAGCTGTAAAAGATGCAAGTGTAGTTACAACTGACACTTGGGTATCAATGGGACAAGAGGATGAAAAAGAGAAAAGAATGAAGGATTTTTCTGGATTTATGGTAGATGATAAGTTGATGAGTTTATCTAGAGATGGTTCTATTTTCCTGCATTGTTTACCAGCTTATAGAGAGTATGAAGTAAGTACAAATATTTTTGAAAAATATGCCGATACTATTTTTAGTGAAGCAGAAAATAGACTTCATGCACAAAAAGCTATAATGGTATGGCTAGATAAAAAAAGATAAAATACTTCTTAGTATTTTTCTTTATTTATAGATAATCTTATCCAATGTATTTTTTAAGTGTATCATTGATTCAAATGGTTTTTCAATATAGTTTTTAGCACCTTTTTCATATGCTTCAATTGTTTTTTCCATTGTATTGTAAGCTGTCATCATAACAACTTCAAGGTTTGGTTTTATCTCTTTTATTTTATCTAATAACTCTAATCCATTTATACTTGGCATCATTATATCTAATAAAAGCAAATCATATCTGTTTTTCTTAATTAATTCTAATGCTTCATATGGATTACTAAAAATATCCACTTGATAATCATTATCTTTACTTAGTGCTGTTTGAAGTACATTTAAAATATGAACTTCATCATCAATAATTATAATTTTTTTCATATTAACCCTTTATATATTCCACAACATAACATTATAGTAAAACTAACTTTATATTTATTAAAGATTATTATAATTATAAGATTTATATCTAAAGGTTACTTTTTCACAGCATAATCTTCTGATAATTCTTATTTTAAGACAATTTTTAGAGCTGGGCTTTATATTTAAACAATATTAATATGATAAAATACATTAAAACTTATAGGGTACCTCTATATATACTAAAGAGCTTTTATGGAAAATAAAAATATAGAACAAATAGAAACATTATATAAAGTATTATTAAATGAAATAGAAGAGTTTAAAACTGAAAACAGTACTGTTCATGCATATGATATAGCAGAGCAATTAGTAGACTTAAGAGAATTAAATAATAAAAAATATTTTAAAATCATAAAAAAAATACCACACGAACTTTTTGCAGAAGTTTTATCTGAACTACCTGAACATATTCAAGAGGAGATTAGTGAACTACTAAGTACTAAAAAACTTGCAGATATAGCATCCAAAATGGATACAGATGATGCTGCTGATTTTATTCGAACAGTAAGTGAAGAGAATGAACAAGTAGCTCAAGATATATTAAATCGTTTTGATGATTCTGATAAAGAGATGATGAAACAACTTATCTCTTATGATGAAAATGAAGCTGGTTCATATATGCAAACAGAGTTATTTTGTGCAAAAATAACTGATAATATAGGTGAAGCTATAAGAAAATTAAAAGAGTTAAAAGATATAGGTGAGGTAGAAAATATATGGAACTGTCATCTAATGGATACGAATGGAAAATATATAGGTAGTGTTGGACTTGAAGAGCTAATTATTTTTGAACATAATTTAACTTTTGAACATATCCCTACTGATAAACTTAAAAACTATAAAGTAAATCATAAAGTAGATATAAAAGATGTAGTAGAGATGGTTACAAACTACAATCTTTCATCTGTGCCTGTTATTGATAATAATAGTATACTAATTGGAAGAATAACATCTGATGATATCTATGATATTATAGAAGAGAGTGCAACTGAACAGATATATAATATGGCTGGGGTTGATGATGAAGCTGAAGGTGATGAAAATATGTTTGAGATTGGTAAAACAAGGGCTAAATGGCTTGCTCTTAATTTAGTCACTGCAATAGCTGCTTCAATAGTAATAGGAATGTTTGATACAACCATTCAATCTCTTGTTGCACTAGCTGTATTGATGCCTATAGTTGCTTCAATGGGTGGAAACGCTGGTACACAAACACTAACTGTAACCGTAAGACAAATGGCAATAGGAGATATTGAGGGTGAAGATGCAAGGAAGACTATTAAAAAAGAGGTAATAATATCTTTGGTAAATGGTGCTCTATTTGCTTTTATTATTGGTTTTATATCTTATTGGTGGTTTGATATACCTATGTTAGGCGTCGTAATAGCGATGTCACTTATAATCAACCTTTTAAGTGCTGGTTTTTTTGGCAGTGTAATACCTTTGATATTACAAAAAGCAGGAGTTGATCCTGCTATTGGTAGTACTGTGCTACTTACGACAGTTACTGATGTTGTTGGTTTTTTTAGTTTTTTAGGTTTAGCTAGTTTAATTTTATTATAGCTACACTAAACCAATCTCACCAAAATAACTTTTTAAAGTTCGTCCTGAAGCTAACCAATTAACCAAACCATCTCGTAAATTAATAACATTTTTAAATCCCATCTTTTTAAGTTGATAGGCAGCTAATAATCCTCGTGGTCCTTTAAAACAATAAGTAACAATTTTTACTTCATGTCCATATTTTTCATGTATCTTTTTTATAGCTACAAACTCTAATCTACCCCTAGGGATAGTTAAATGATTCTCTTTTCTTAGATATCCGCTAGCAAACTCTTCAGGCTCTCTAACATCTAATAATAATATATTTTCATCGTTCAAATCCAACTGTGAAGGTTCTATTTGTTCAACTTTTTGAGCTGCTTCTTCCATTAAATTTTTGAACTGTTCTGTTAAATATACCTCGGCTCTACGATCTGCTAACTCTTGAAGGTCAAGATGTGCATTATCTACTATTATCTCTTCTGTCATTTTATAAGCCTTTTAGATACTCTAATGTCATACGAACACCAGCTCCAGAAGCACCATGTGGATTGTATCCCCATGCACTTTCTACAAATGCAGGTCCTGCTATATCTACATGTACCCATTTTTGTTTGTATTCATCTTTAATAAAGTTTTCCAAGAACATTCCAGCTGTTATTGCTCCACCATATCTTGTATTTGAGATATTACAAATATCTGCTATTTCACTTTTTAAAGTTTTCTTCAAATATCTATTAAAAGGTAAATCTGTAGCTAGTTCACCACTTTTTAAAGCACTTTTTATATAACTATTATTAAGTTTTTCATTATTTCCCATAATACCACTTGTATAATGCCCCACACCTACAACACATGCACCAGTTAAAGTAGCAAAATCAAACATACCATCAATATCAGATATCTCATCTTGTGCATAACATAAACAATCAGCAAGAACCAATCTACCCTCAGCATCTGTATTTCTAACCTCTATAGTTGTACCATTTTTAGCTTCTAAAATATCATCTGGCTTATAAGCATCACCACCAATCATATTTTCAACAGCTCCAACAATACCATGAACTTCTATAGGTAAATTAAGTGTTGAAAGTGCATCCATCACACCTAAAACTGCACTTCCTCCACTTTTATCACTTTTCATACTCACCATAAAATCACTTGGCTTCAAGCTTAAACCACCTGAATCATATGTCAAACCTTTACCAACTAATACAATTTTCTTTTTAGCTTTTTTCTTTGGTTTGTATGTAAGGTGTATAAGTTTTGATCTATGTCTACTTGCACGACCAACTGCTAACATTGCACCCATTTTATTTTCTTCTAAATAATCTTCATCCAATATTTTACACTCTAGGTTATTTCTAGCAGCAATTTTAATAGCTTCTTGTGCCATAGTAGCTGGAAAAAAATCATCTGGTGCTGTATTAACAAAATCTCTTACCATATTTACAGAGTTACAAATAGCAACAGTTTGTTCAAAATCTTTTTGAACATCTTTTGTTATATCATCAACTTCTATATAGATATTTTTTTGAATATCTTTTGATTCTTCATCTTTTTTTGATTTATACTTATCAAAGCTATAATTTCCAAGCTCAAAACCATCAATAATAGCTTTTAAATCATCTTTTGCTTTTATAGAAGCTGATTTGTAATTTGTTGTGTTTATTTTTTTAATTGCAGTTGCTACTGCTATTCTAATATTATCTTCATCTGTAGTTTCACAACCTACATAAAGTTTTTTTGCTTCTGTAAGCAAAACAAGCTCTTCATCTTTTCCTGAAAATTTCAAAAGCTTTAAAAGCTCTTTATTTTCTTTTATTTTTTTATTTTTTACAAGTACTATCTCTATATCTGTATCTATTTTTTTAGTCGTTAGATTTAAATTCATGTATCTCTTTCTCCAATTCTATTATAATCTTTTTATCTTCTTTTTTATCTTTTTTTGTTGTAATATGGAAATAATAAACAATTCCAATTGCTATACTCAAACCAACTGGTACAGCTATATACCAATACTCTTTTGCTATCTCTAAAACTTTTAATATCTCATCACCAAAGTACCATACAGGTACAATGGTAATAGCTGCCCATACCCAAGCACTAAGTAAGTTTATAAAAGCAAACATTTTTGCATCATATCTTGTTAGTCCTATTGATATTGGTATCACTGTTCTCATACCATACATATATCTTTGTGCAAAAATAATAGGCCATCCATGTTTTTTCAAAAGTAGATGGGCTAAAGCAAACTTTCTTCTTTGACCTTTGAATTTAGTGTGAACATATGATTTATTGTATCTTCCAATATAAAAATATATCTGATCACCTACAAAACCACCAAGTCCAGCTACAAATATAGCAAAACCTAGCCACATATCACCAGTATGGCACAAAAGCCCGCCCATGATAAGACCCATCTCACCTTCTAATATACTCCAAGCAAAAAGTATAAAATACCCATGCTCTTTCATAAGATATATAAACTTATCATCCAATCCCTCAACAGGAGCATTATATAAGTTGTATCCTAAATATGAGAAGAATAAACCAATAATAATAGTAGCTATTTTTCCAGAATGTTTTTTTATAAAATCCACAATAACTACCTAATCAAAATTCAAAATTGTTTGTGCTTGTACCATATCCTTATCACCTCTTCCTGAAAGATTTATCACGATTGTTTTATCTTTAAATCTATCTTTTGCTTTTTTTAAATATGCTATAGCATGGCTAGATTCAAAAGCAGGAATAATTCCCTCTTTTTGACTTAACCAAACAAATGCATCCATAGCTTCATCATCTGTGATATTATCATACTCTACTGTACCTAAATCATTATGATAGCTATGTTCTGGACCAATACCTGGATAGTCAAGTCCTGCACTTATACTATGTGCTTCTTTTACTTGACCATCCTCATCTTGTAGTAGATAACTGCATTGACCATGAAGTACTCCAGGGCTTCCTTTTTTCAAGCTACATCCATGTTTATTTGTATCTATTCCTAATCCACCTGCTTCTATACCAATACACTGTACATCTTCATCTTCTAAAAAGTGGCTAAACATCCCAATAGCGTTTGATCCACCACCAATACATGCAAGTACATAATCAGGAAGTTTATTCTCTTTTTCAAGGATTTGTTGTCTTGTTTCCCAACCAATAATAGACTGAAAGTCTCTCACCATCATAGGGTATGGATGTGGACCTGCTACTGTACCTATGATATAAAAAGTATCTCTTGCGTTTGTGACCCAATATCTAATAGCATCATTCATAGCATCTTTAAGTGACCTACTACCTGATTCTACTGATATAACTTTTGCACCAAGAAGTTTCATACGAAATACATTAAGTTCTTGTCTCTCTACATCTTTTGCACCCATAAAAACTGTACACTCTAGTCCCATAAGAGCAGCTATTGTAGCTGTAGCAACACCATGTTGCCCTGCTCCTGTTTCTGCTATCACTTTTGTTTTTCCAAGTCTTTTTGCAAGTAAACCTTGAGCTATTACATTGTTTACTTTATGAGCTCCTGTATGATTTAGATCTTCTCTTTTTAGATATACTTTACACCCTAACTCTTCAGATATATTTTTTGCTTCATAAAGTGGATTTGGTCTTCCAACATACTCTTTTAAAAGATCATTTACCTCCGCCCAAAAATCTTTGTCAAATCTATATTTTTTATAGTTTTCTTCAAGCTCTAAGAGTATTGGCATTAGTGTTTCAGGGACATATCTTCCACCGAATATTCCGAAGTGTCCATTTGCATCAGGGTCGTGTTTACTTGCTTTTGGTATGTAGTTGTTCATTTGTATCTACCTTTATATATCTAGTACACTATAAATTGGTGCTAATTTTTCAACCTTTTCAGATCCATTTAAAAATGTTAAATTCATAATAAAACATGTTTCAACTAAGTTTGCTTTTGTATCTAATACAAGTTTAGCAGCTGCTGTTGCTGTTCCACCTGTAGCACAAAGATCATCTATGACTAAAACTCTAGCACCCTCTTTTGAGTTAAAAGCATCAAGATGGATCTCAACTTCATCAAATCCATACTCAAGCTCATATTTTTCACATATAGTAGCACCTGGAAGTTTCCCTTTTTTTCTAATTGGAACAAAACCAATACCAAGTCTATCTGCTAAAGCTGCTCCAAAGATAAAACCTCTCGCATCTAATCCAGCTATATATTCTAAATCAAACTCTTTATATCTTTGTTCTAAATGATCCATAAGAAGTTTATATGCTTCTTTATTGTTTAATAATGTTGTAATATCTTTAAAAACAATTCCAGGTTTTGGAAAATCTTCTATCTCTCTTATACTATCTAATATTTTTTGTTTATTTTCTTCACTTAATACAGTCATTTTTTCTATTCCTTAAAATGCATCATCAATACATTGGCATATTGTATGACCAAATAAAATATGCATCTCCTGTATTCGTGGAGTATCATTTGATGGTACAACTAGGTTTATATCACACACATCATTCATAAGTCCACCATCTCTTCCTGAAAGACCTACTGTTTTACACCCTAACTCTTTTGCTAGGCTTAAAGCACTTATCACATTTTTGCTATTTCCACTTGTACTAATACCTATTAATACATCACCACTATTTGCTAATGCTTCCACTTGTCTATCAAAAACTCTATCATACCCATAATCATTTCCTATAGCAGTTAAAGCACTAGTATCTGTAGTAAGTGCAATTGCTGGTAAACCTTTTCTCTCAGTTTTATATCTTCCTGTTAATTCAGCAGCAATATGTTGTGCATCAGCTGCACTTCCACCATTTCCACATAGTAATATTTTGTTTCCATTTTTTAATGCTTCTATTATAATCTTTGAAGACACTTCAAGATCTTTTTCCATATTACCTATTACATTATTTATTGCTTCTAAGTGTAATTTAAATTCATCTTTTATTTTATCTAACATATTATTACCTAAAATCTAAATTCATAACCAAAAAAAGCTGAATTGTCATACTTTATTTTTTGATTATTTTCATATTTTGCAGTTATTTCTCTTAAACCTAAATAGATATATCCGCCATCAAGAACTTTATAGTTTAATCTTAATCTTGCATCATGATATGTTTCTGCATCCATAAAACTCAATACTCTTGGTGCATAACTACCCTCTAAATCAAAATAAATAAGTTCATTCATCTCATATTTTAGATATAAGCTAAGTGGTATTGCATTAAAACTTTGACTGTATTGGCTAGTCAAAACTGTTTTTATACCCATACCTATACTAAAACCATAGCTATCTACATAGGGGTTTAAAACTTTTAAACTACCTGTTAAGAGATCCTCATTTTCCTCATTGTTATCTGCTTTTGTTCTTAAATAAGAGAGTCCAAAATAGATATTTCCTTCACTTTGTGAATCTATTATATTATTTATTAAAAAACTTGAACCTATCTCTAAAGTGTCATTATTTATATTTATCTCTGCACTACTATTTGCAAATAACATACTAGTTGTTAAAACTGTACTATACAAAAATTTTTTTATCAATTTTACTATCCTATTAAATATTTTACGATTGATTTTATCAAATTCAAACAATAAATCTGCTGAAAATAGAGATAAAATCATCTTAGTATGGTTTAATCCACCAATAAGTTTTATTTAAGATTAAATGAAATAGCATGTGAATATTTATATTGTAAAGTTATCTTTAGATACTCTTAGATAAAATTTCAATATGAATATACTAGAAGAGTTATCAACAAAATTAAATCATATGACTATACAATTTAAGTTATTAATTGAAGAAAATAAAAGATTAAAAAAAGAGCTTGATGATATGAAAAATAAAGATGACTTGGCTACAAGAGATAGTCAAGATATGTTATTAGCAATAAACAACAAACTAAAAGAGCAAGGTCAATTGTGAAAAAAATAACATTTCATATAAACAACAACGCATATACGATTGATATAGGTGCTGATATAGATGGTTCATTAGAAAATGGTTTGAAAAAATTTTTATCAACAGATAAAAATCTTTCTACAGAAGATTTATTATTGGCGTATTTAAGAAAAACAGAAGAGCATTCAAACTTTGAAAAAGGGCTAAAAGATATAATGTTTACTATACCTACGATAGAAAGCTTAAATCAATAGCTCTTATAGTTCAATCCTATATGAGGATTGTACTGAGCTATTTTTACTATAAAATATCGTGTAAACTATTCGCTTTGTCCATCCACTTTGCCATATTTTCATAATCTTCATTTTCTATCATATCACGGACCAACTTCATCTGTTCATCAAATTTATCTAATGACTCAATCATATTTGTTCTATTTTGTCTAAAAATATCTGTCCACATATGTGAAGATGATTTTGCGATTCTGCTCATATCTCTAAATCCACCACCTGCTAGTGAAATTATATTTTCAGGTTCTTCATGACTCATAACTGTATTTGATAAAGCATAAGATATAGCGTGTGGAAGATGAGATATAAAACAAGCTCTTTTATCATGTATCGATGAATCCATAAAAACAATCCTCATCGCAATAGCATTGAAAATATCTAATGCCCTTTTTTGATGTAATTGATCGCAGTTTTCTAAATCACACAATACAATTGTCTTGCCTTCATAAAGCTCATCAATAGCAGCACTAGGTCCAAATTTTTCTGTACCTGTCATAGGGTGTGCTGGTATATAATTTTGTTTTATTTTTGATGGAATATTATCTACTATAAGTTTTTTTGTACTACCAAAATCTATAACCGTTGTATTTTTATTTATGTTGTTTAATTTTGGCATAAATGCAACAATAGCATCAACAGGTATACAAAGAACAATCATATCACACAACAATAACTCTTCAAGCTCTACTATCTTTTCTACAAGTCCCAACTCAATTGCTTGTTTTTGATGATTTTTATTATGATCATATCCTACTATACTACTTGAAAGTTTATATCTTTTTAAGACTTTAGCAAAAGACCCACCCATAAGTCCTAGACCAACAATACCAAAATTTAATTTTTTAAACTTTTCCATACTATCTATTCCACTCTTTTAAAACTCTTTGTGTTTCTCTTTTTTGATCTTTTGCTTTTAAATCTTCCCTTTTATCGTGTAACTTTTTACCTTTTCCTATCCCTATATTTAGTTTTACAAAGTTATTTTTATTAAAATATAACTTTGTTACAACTATTGTATATCCATCTTTTGTTACTTTTTCAAATAGATTATTTATCTGTTTTCTATGAAGTAAAAGTTTTCTATCTCTACTCTCATCTGGTCTATATGTTGCATGTGTAGTTTCTAATGCAGATATATGCATATTTAAGATAAAAACTTCATTTTTAATAATTCTCACAAAACTATCTTTTATATTTATACGACCCTCTCTAATTGATTTGACTTCACTACCTTGCAACTCAATACCAACCTCAATAACATCTTCAACAGTATAGTCATGAAAAACTTTTTTATTTAAAAATTCTCGTGCTTTTGTTTTTGTTTTATCTTTTTTTGCCAATATCTATATCTTTGTTTTATTATAAAAATAGTTTGTAGCCTCAACAAATCCATCTACACTACCACAATCAAATCTAGTACCATCAAATTTATAAGCTAGTACTTTACCCTGTTTTGCTTGAGTTAAAAGAGCGTCTGTTATTTGTATCTCATCACTTTTTCCAGGCTTTGTATCTCTTAAAATTTCAAAAATATTAGGAGTAAGAATATATCTTCCTATAACTGCTAGATTTGATGGAGCATCTTCAATAGCTGGTTTTTCTACCATATTTGTCACTTTAAAAGTTGAAGCTTCAATATTATTATCTATATCATATAGTGCAGACACCTCTATGATTCCATATTTATAAACATCATCTTTTGGTACCTCTTCAACAGCTACGATACTACAGTCTGGATATTTTTTAAATACCTCTACCATCTGTTTTAATACTGAACTTGAATTATTATTATCACAAAGGTCATCTGCTAATATAACAGCAAATGGCTCTGCACCTATCAAAGTCTCACCAGTTAAGATTGCATGTCCTAGACCTTTCATCTCAACTTGTCTTGTATATGAAAAAGTACAATTATCCATCACATCTCTTATCTCATCAAGGTATGATTCTTTTGGTGTACCACTTATTTGATGCTCCAACTCATAAGAGGTATCAAAATGATCTTCTATAGCTCTTTTTCCTCTTCCTGTGACTATTGCCATTGTGTCCATATTTGCATCAATTGCTTCTTCGACACCATACTGAATAAGAGGTTTTGTTAATACAGGTAACATCTCTTTTGGTGTAGCTTTCGTTGCTGGTAAAAATCTTGTTCCATATCCTGCTGCTGGAAATAAACATTTTCTTATTAATTGATTTTTTTTCATCTTGTCCCTTTATTAGTTTGATATTAACTCTTCAAATTGTAATTTTGCATCATCTAGAAGCTTTTGAGCTTCATCTAATTCTTTTATTCCATCTTTATATATTTTAACACTATCACTTAGTGTTATTTGTGGATCTATTAATTTTTCTAATAACTTATTTGCATTATCAAGTTTATTTTCAAAACTTATCTCTTCACTATTCTCTTTATTCATATTTGCCCTCTAACATATCTACTATTTTATTTTCAAACTTATCAACTTCTACCAAAAAAGCATCATGACCATAATCACTATCTATCATCTCGTATGTACAGTTTTTACCATTTCCTATATTTTGCATAATATCATAAATCTCCTCCATCTCTTCTGGAAAAAAAAGCATATCACCTTTGAAACTTAATAAATGAAGTTTTGATTTTATTTTTTTTAATGCATCTTCAAGTTTATCACTACCTCTTGCTGCATTAAATATATTTATAGTTTTAACAATATATAAATAACTTAGTGGATCAAAATTATGTGGAAACCCATATCCATTGTATTCAAGATACCTTTCAACCTCAAACCTTCCAAATAATTCATATAATCCATCTTGTTCTACATATTTTCTACCAAACTTATTATCCATTGAGTTTTTTGCTAAATAAGATATATGTCCAGCCATCCTTCCTACGGCTAAACCTTTGAGTCCATTTTTCTTAATATCAGAAGATTTATAATAACCATCTTTAAAATCTGGGTCATTTTTAATAGCTTCTATAGTTATTTTATTAAAAGCGATAGCCCATGGTCTAGTATATGCAGTAGTAGCAAGTGGAATAATCATATCAGCAAACTCTGGATATTCTATTGCATAACATAAAGCTTGCATCCCACCCATACTTCCACCTATTATAGCTTTGACATGATTGATACCTAGTGATTTTATTAATATTTTTTGTGCTTTTACTATATCACTTATTGTTAATACAGGAAATTTAAATCGGTATTCTTGATCTGAATTGTTTGCAATACTCATAGGTCCTGTAGAACCAAAACAAGATCCTAAATTATTAGTGGCAATTACAAAATATTTTGTTGTATCTATAGCTTTACCATCACCTATTAAAGTATCCCAATAACCAGGTTTTCTATCACCTTCATAATACCCAGCAGCATGATGACTTCCTGTTAAAGCATGTGTAATAATAATAACATTTGATTTATCATCATTTATATCTCCATAAGTTTCATAAGCTAATTGGTATGATTCTAAAATCCTTCCACTTTCCAAATGCAAAGGGTTGTTAAATTGAGCTATTTTTGTCGTTATTTTCAATTATTGACCTAAAGCTTTTGATAAGTCTTTTATTAAATCATCTGTATTTTCTAGTCCTATACTTAGACGAATAAGACCCTCTCCTACATTAGCAATAGCTAACTCTTCTTTAGTTAATTGTTGGTGCGTTGTAGATGCTGGATGAGTTATTATTGATTTGCTATCGCCTATATTTACTACTATAGAAAATATCTCAACACTATCAGAAATAGCTTTTGCTTCCTCTAAAGTATCAACTTCAAAACTCAAAAGCCCACTAAATCCACCACTTAAGTATTTTATTGCTCTAGTATGATTGATATCTGATTTTAATCCTGGATAATTTACTTTTTTTACTTTTGGATGGTTTTCTAAAAATTGTGCAACTTTTAATGCAGAATCACTATGTTGTTTCATCCTTAAACTTAGTGTTTCAAGCCCTTGTATCATAAGCCAAGAATTAAAAGGAGATGGTGTCGCACCTAAATCTCTTAATACACTAAGTAAAATTCTCATAATAAATGGTGGAAATGGCAACTCACTATAGATAAGCCCATGATATGAAGCATCTGGTTCATTAAAATGACTATATCTACTATTTCCTTTTATTTTTTCACCACTTGTAGCACTATCAACTATGATACCACCTAGCGCAACACCCTGCCCTGTTGTATATTTACTTGTACTGTGTACAACTATATCACACCCTAGCTTTATAGGATTACAAAGTATTGGTGTTGCTACTGTGTTATCAACTACTGTGATTATGTTATGTTTATTTGATATCTCTACTATTGTATCAAAGTCAGCCACTTGTAGATTTGGATTTGATAATGATTCAAAAAGAATTAACTTTGTTTTTTCATCTATAAGCTCTTCAAGATTTGATGGATTTGCTACATCAAATTTTCTAGATTCTATACCAAATCTTTTAATAGTATGATCTGTTAATGTGCTAGTTCCACCATACACTGCATTTGCCACTATAATATTATCACCAGCTTCACAAAGATTGACTATACACGAAAAAATAGCACTCATACCACTAGCTGTTGCTATTGCTGCTACTCCATCTTCAAGTTGAGCAAATCTTTTTTCAAATACTGCACTTGTAGGGTTCATAAGTCTTGTGTATATATTCCCAAGCTCTTTTAGTGCAAAAAGATTTGCAGCATGTTCACTATTTTTAAACTCATAAGCTGTACTCATATAAATAGGTACAGCCATAGTTCCTTGTGAGTCTTTTTCATATCCTGCGTGTAGTGCTATTGTTTCTTTTTGCATATTATCTTCTTTATTGTTTTTTAGGGTTTATATTTTATCAAAATTTTAATTTGTTGAAACTTATATCAAATACAATATAAATTTATAATATTTCTGATTTACCGAAAATGGTGGAGGAATTAATTAATTGTTTTAGAATTTTTTGTAAAGTGGTACGCCCAGCAGGATTCGAACCCGCAACCACCGGGGCCGAAAC